>NZ_JAWDJH010000017.1:0-610 GCF_032465635.1 Enterococcus sp. 2STP | reverse complement strand
AGCCACAATCTGTAGATGGAACTAAGAACTTTTTAGAAACGCCCATGGTAAACCAAATACCAGTATTGGTTGATAACGCACTTCCGTTTGAAGCCTGGTATGGAACTGGTAAAGAGTTAACGAAGATACCACACAAAGCAAGATTAGTTATCGGAGATGAAGTTACAACTATTGGTAAACAACAAAACAGAGCAATGAAAGAATCGCCATTAGTATGGAATTCAGGGAGATGGGAAGCTGAAGTAGTCCGAGATTGTACGCTATTGATTGAAGGATTGGCTAGATTGCAATTTGGGGGATCAAGTAGTGGGAAATATGCATATCTAGTTTTTTATAGAGATGATGAGGAAACAAACCAAATTGGATATGCTGGTGGAACAGGCGATTCAACTAATGTTCTTCAATGGAAACATGGGATTCATTTCTCTCGAATCTTTGAAGCCAAAGCTGGTTCTATGTTTAGTATTGTGTATGAGGGAGAGGAATCAAAGACAGTAGATTTTGCACAGATAAATACGCTACACATTATGGAAATAGAATCTTAGATTAAAGGAGTGAAATAAATGAAAGATATTTGGAAGTATGGCAAGCCTGGTGGGGAATATGCCGG
>NZ_JAWDJH010000016.1:0-369 GCF_032465635.1 Enterococcus sp. 2STP | reverse complement strand
GGAGACTACACAATTTGTTTTTACTTTGTTCAGTTTTGAGAGGTTTACTCTCAAACACTTTTGTTCATTGAAAACTGGATATTTGAAGTAAATGTAAGTAATACAAACCGAGAACACCGCGTTGAATTTGAAAGCTAAACAAATTGTTTAGCCTGAAGCAAAATAGGCGGACGGCCATAGAATCGTTGATTTTATGAGGCGATCGATCTTTTTGCCGCACAGGCTGATTTGTGAGCTGGATAGAGTTTTTTAATAAGTTCAATTGCTTATTTTCTTGATCTAACTTCTATCGCTAGAAGAAGGATCAAAACCCAACCGTAAGGTTGATAAGGTTAAGTGAATAAGGGCGCACGGTGGATGCCTTGGCAC
>NZ_JAWDJH010000015.1:0-256375 GCF_032465635.1 Enterococcus sp. 2STP | reverse complement strand
TAACACCACAGTGTGGTGGCGATAGCGAGAAGGATACACCTGTAACCATGCCGAACACAGAAGTTAAGCTTCTTAGCGCCGATTGTAGTGAGGGGTTGCCCCTTGTGAGAGTAGGACGTCGCCACGCTGATGTTATTCCGGCATAGCTCAGTTGGTAGTAGCGCATGACTGTTAATCATGATGTCGTAGGTTCGAGTCCTACTGCCGGAGTAAAAGTAGATGTAAGAAATATCATACTGTAGGCAAAAGTATCAGTTTCCTCTTTACTAAGAGTGTAGACTGATACTTTTGTCTATTTTTGTATAATAAAAAATATGAAGACATATGATCCCACTGCCAAGTGACCAATTTTTTCAGATTCATTTCGGCAAAAACAAGCATCGTATGCACCTGATTTTTTTCTAAGCCTCGATACCTGATGCAACGCATTCCATGCTTTTTCCCATAAAACGAAAAAAGATGAGCAGGAAGTCAAGATAGAAGTCAGCTTTGAAATCTATTTCAAACAAGTTTCTGGTGGACCTGTGGCTTATCCTGTAGAAGATTACAATTATCTTTTTAATGGGGGTAAAACTGTAGAAGTTTTTGCAGGTGTTGCTATTACATGTTGTGATCATTTTTTTTATCATTACTAAAGAAATCAGAACAGATCTCATTGAAAAAGTTGAACAATTTCACCTTGTCCCAGTTAAGTTTTCGTATTCGTGAATATACACAAATGCTTTCAATGGTCGCTATGCGAATTGCTTAAACAATCGATCCGTAAAGAAGTAGGTGTGTTATTCTTAGCACCAGGAATCTTAGGTGTAGTCCATGTCTTGTTCGGGTTACAAATGTTTGGTCTATTCATGCAAAATCCATACAAAAATATTTAGGTGCCATTTACGATCTTCTTCGAATTGTATTTCATCTACTATGTATTGACGACATGGTTATATACAAGAATTGTATTACAAGACAAAAATAAGTAGGTATCATTTTGCTAATATGAACAAATATCAAGACCAATCAGAATTTGGCTTAAGAATTTTTTACCCTAAATACTGACAATTAAAATTTTTACATTTGTCAGTGTAACTTAAATTTATTTTCTACTTGCAAATGCCTCTTATCTAAAAATTAGCATCGTGTTTGTTAACTAGAAATTTGTTAAACTTTTTAATGAAACTTCAATTTAACCAATGAAATTAGAATAAAGGAAAGGTTATACTAATATCTTATTGTCATTTGAAAAATTAGCATATACGGCCATAGTAAGGCAAAAAAGAAATATTACAAAAAATAAAAAGGGTCTTTGTAACATTAACCAAAGTGTTACAAAAGATTCTTTTTGTTTTAAATAAATTACGGAATGCTTTCACGCACAGATCAACAAACTATTAGGTGAGAAAAACGATATTTACTATAAAAGAAACATAGTATAACGAAAATTTGGTTTATTTTAACAGTAATGAGGTTAAAAAGGCTGGCTGCTAAATGGCAACAATTAAAGAAGTTTTTTAAAACAATGGTATCGGTTAAATCGCATCCTTAAGTCTTTAAGCAATTTAAGATTGTTAGTGTAACTTGTTACTTAAAATGTAACAAGTTTTCTTTAAATGATTTTGATTTCTAAAGTTTTAAATCCGCTTTCATAAATCTCAAAAGACGCTTATTCTAAATATGTCAGATATATTACTCGAGTAAAAGACAGATTAATTAAAAATTTCGAAGGAGCGTTAATTATGCAGAAAAGAGATTTTATCGATACAAATGATTTTACAAAAGAAGAAATCGATTACTTGATCAAATTAGGATTAAAAATCAAAAAAAGTATTAAGTATGGTCATTACCCATTACTACTTAAAAATAAAACACTAGGGATGATTTTTGAACAGTCTTCCACTCGAACCCGTGTTTCCTTTGAAACCGCAATGGAACAATTAGGAGGACACGCCCAATATTTAGCACCTGGTCAAATACAACTAGGAGGACATGAAAGTCTTGGTGATACTGCACGAGTATTATCACGTTTAGTAGATATATTAATGGCTCGAGTTGAACGTCATGAATCAGTGGTTTCGTTGGCAAAGAACGCAACAATTCCAGTTATTAATGGTATGAGCGATTACAACCATCCTACGCAAGAACTAGGCGATATTATTACGATGACTGAACATTTACCAAAAGGAAAAAAATTATCTGATTGTAAAATTGTTTTTGTTGGAGATGCAACGCAAGTTTGTGTATCTACCATGTTTATGGCAACAAAAATGGGAATGGATTTTGTTCAATACGGACCAGAGGGATTCCAAATTAAAGAAGAAGCATTAGAAATAGGGAAGGAAAATGCAAAAAAATCAGGAGGAAGCGTGCAGATCACAGAAGATGTTAATGTGGCTCTTAAAGATGCGGACTTTGTCTATACGGATGTGTGGTATGGCTTATATGAAGCGGAATTATCTGAAGAAGAACGGATGAATATTTTCTATCCAACCTACCAAGTAAATAATGAATTGATGAAAAAAGCTTCACCACATGCAAAATTTTTGCACTGCTTACCAGCAACACGCGGCGAAGAAGTTACAGATGAAGTGTTAGATGGTGAACAATCTATCGTATTAGATGAAGCAGAAAATCGATTAACAGCTATGCGGGCTTTATTAGTTTATTTTTTGAATCCATATTTGGATTATGCCGATCAAGCTTTAGCAGAAAAATTTGATGGGGAATTGCAATGTATGCTGAAACCTAAACGTCAATTAGAACGAAGAGATTAGCAAGAACTTGCTTAAGCAGTAGAAGAGTCGTGTAAATCTTTTACTAATTCATAGAGAGTAAAAAATTTACACGTACTTTTCATAAAAGGCTCATCGAAAGGAGCACAATAATGAAAGAAAAAAAGAGATTCCGTTTATTTGATGCAGTATTGATGGCCGTTGTAGTTATCTTAGTAGTAGAGTCGGCAGCACCAGCTGCTGCAATCGGCTCTTCGCAATTTTTTTGGTGGGGTTTATTATTGATATTATTTTTCTTACCTTACGGATTAATATCAGCTGAACTTGGCACGACATATGACGGCGAAGGAGGGATTTATGACTGGGTTAAAAAAGCTTATGGAAGAAAGTGGGGTGCTAGAGTCGCTTGGTTTTACTGGATTAATTTTCCTATTTGGATGGCGAGTCTTGCCGTTTTATTTCAAGAAGTATTAACTCAAATTTTTCAATTAAATTTTAGTACACCTCTACTGATTATGTTGCAGTTGGTATTTGTCTGGATTGTTACGATAATTAGCTGTTACCCTGTTAGTGATAGTAAGTGGATCTTAAATATCGCTGCATTTGCGAAAGTGGCAATCATGATATGTCTTGGTGTTTTAGGTATCTATCATGCATTAACAAAAGGAATGGCTAATAACTTTTCTGGAACAGCTTTGTTACCTAAACTAGATATTCAAAATTTTAGTTTTTTATCTGTTATCTTGTTTAATTTTTTAGGATTTGAAGTGGTCACTACTCTAGCAAATGAAATGGATAACCCTAAAAAACAAATTCCACAAGCTATTATTTATGGTGGTGTTTTGATCGCCTTTTTCTATTTGTTTGCTGCATTTGGAATGGGAGCGGCGGTACCAGCAGATCAATTATCTGCTTCTGGAGGATTAATTGACAGCTTTATTTTGCTTGTTGGGGGATTGAATCCTTTTGTTGTATTAATCGGTATTCTCTTCATGTATACGCTGGCAGCAAACTTGATTTCTTGGTCCTTAGGAGTAAATTATGTCGCTTTGTATGCTGCGAAAAATCATGATATGCCTCTAATTTTCGCTAAAAAAAGTCAAAAGAATGATATGCCAGTAGGAGCTTCTGTCATTAATGGTATTATTGCTTCACTTCTAATTGTTATTGCACCCTTTATCCCAAATGAGAATATTTTTTGGGCATTTTTCTCACTAAATGTAGTAGCGTTGTTACTTTCTTATATTATGATGTTTCCAGCATTCTTGAAGTTAAGAAAAATCGATTCTCATGTTGTTCGTCCATTTAAAGTCCCTGGACCCAATTGGTTGTTAAAATTAATGACGATTATCCCAATGTTGTTGCTAATCGCGACACTGCTTTTTTCTGTAGTTCCTCTAGATTCGAGTTCTTCAGAGATAAATACTAAAATACCCGTGTTGCTCGGAACAATTTTTGCCTTTGTTATTGGTGAAATCGTGATTCACTATTCGTCAAAAGAAAAAAAAGATAAGGGAGTGCTTACTGATGAAAACAATTGATAGTTCACCTAAAAAAGATCATTTTAGAATGCCCGGAGAATTTTCGGTGCATGAAGGAGTATATATGTTGTGGCCACAACGTCCTGATAATTGGCGAGATGGAGGAAAACCAGCCCAGCGAGCTTTCGTAGAGGTTGCTAGAGCGATTGCCAATTTTGAACCTGTTACAATGGGCGTGAATTCGGATCAATATGATAATGCTCGCCACATGCTTCCCGAACATATACGGGTGGTAGAAATTGCTAGTAATGATTCATGGGTTCGAGATTGTGGTCCTACTTTTGTTACAAATAGTCAAGGAAAAGTTCGAGGTGTGGATTGGACATTCAATGCTTGGGGCGGGCTGGAAGATGGACTTTATTTTCCTTGGGATCAAGATGATCAAGTTGCACAAAAAATTTGTGAAATTGAATGGAAGGACCGTTATCGTTTAGATAATTTTGTTTTGGAAGGGGGATCTATCCATGTTGATGGAGAAGGTACATTAATTACCACAGAAGAGTGCTTATTATCAAAAGGACGCAATCCACAGCTATCAAAAGAACAAATTGAAAATATTCTAGGAGAGTATCTAAATATTGAGAAGGTAATTTGGTTAAAGCACGGAATTTATTTAGATGAAACGAATGGCCATGTAGATAATATTGTTAATTTTGTAGCACCTGGTGAAGTCGTTTTAGCTTGGACAGATGATAAGCAGGATCCACAATATGAAATTTCTAAAGAGTGTCTAGAAATTCTGGAAAACTCCGTAGATGCAAAAGGTCGAAATATTCATGTAACAAAATTGCATGTGCCTAAGCCTATACTGATTAACGAAAAAGAAAGTCATGGAGTAGATACTATAAATGGTACACTCCCACGTCAAAAAGGAGATCGTTTAGCGGCAAGTTATGTAAATTACTATACAGCCAATGGAGGAGTTATTTATCCATTATTTGATGATCCAATGGACGAAAAGGCAAAGGAAACATTGCAATCCTTATATCCTGATCGTAAAATTGTGGGTGTTTATGCTCGAGAGATCTTATTAGGTGGAGGAAATATTCATTGTATCACGCAACAAATCCCTAAAGGAGAAAACGTGTTATGACAAAGAAAATAGTTGTGGCATTAGGGGGTAATGCAATATTAACAAATGATCCTACGGCCATAGGACAACAAAAGACTTTAGCTGAAACAGCTCAGTCATTAGCTGCTCTAGTTGAAAAAGGCTACAAGCTACTTATTACTCATGGTAACGGGCCTCAAGTAGGTAACTTATTATTACAACAAAAAGCTGGAGCAACCCAAACGAATCCAGCCATGCCACTTGATACCAACGTTGCTATGACTCAAGGCAGCATAGGATATTGGCTAGCACAGGCATTAACGAATGAATTAAAGAAGCGTGGTATAGAAAAATCCATAGTAGGATTGTTCACTCAAGTTATTGTTTCTGAAGAAGACCCAGAATTTGAACAGCCTACTAAACCAATTGGACCATTTATCACGAAAGAACAGGCTGAAAAAGAAATGAGAAGGACCGATTCTATCTTCAAAGAAGATGCAGGAAGAGGATGGCGTAAAGTAGTGGCTTCTCCTAAACCTATAGATATAGTTGAATCAAAAGTTATAAAAACGCTAGTTGATTCAGATGTAATTGTAATTGCAGGAGGAGGTGGAGGTATTCCGGTAATTCAAACTGGTGAAGGCCTAAGAGGTAAAGAAGCTGTGATAGATAAAGATTTTGCTTCTGAAAAACTTGCTGAAATCATTGATGCAAATGAACTGATTATCTTAACTGGTGTGGCAAATGTTGCTGTCCATTTTAATACACCGCAACAAAAAGAACTGAAAAAAATTGATATCGAGACGTTAGAAAAATACAAAGATAATGGTGAATTTGCTCCAGGCAGTATGTTGCCAAAAGTGGAAGCTGCCTTAGAATTTGTTAAGAAAAAACCTAATGCGCAAGCTGTAATTACTTCTTTAGAAAATTTAGATAAATTACTAAAAGAAAATGCTGGCACAATTATTTACAGCTCGCAAAATTTAGAACAAAAAAGTCACTTAGTAGATATAGTATCATATGAGTAACAAAAAGTAACTGTGCGAAATAGAACATCTAGTTGTTTCTATTTCGCTTTTTTAATCCTATTATAGATATACTTAAAATGTTATAGTATGTTTAAGACAATACCTTAAAATTTAGTTGATTACTAAAATGTTGGTTTATTTAAAGGAGGAGCATTTATGTTAGAGTCGTCACCAAAAAAAGATGGATTTCAATTGGCACCAGAGTGGACTTTTCATAAAGAATGCTATTTGATTTGGCCAGAACGTCCAGATAACTGGCGCTTAGGGGGGAAACCTGCACAAAAAGCATACGCTGAAGTCGCTGAAGTAATTGCACGATTTGAAAATGTAACTATGCTCGTTTCGCATCAACAATTCTTGAATGCACGTTATCAATTATCTGAAAAAATACGTGTACTAGAAGTAAGTAATAACGATGCATGGATAAAAGACACGGGACCATTATATGTTATGAATTCTTTGGGACAAGTACGTGGTGTCGATTTTCGATTTAATGCTTGGGGCGGTTTGTTAGATGGGTTATTTTTTCCGTGGGATCAAGATGATTTGTTAGCTCAAAAAATTTGTGAACAGGAGAGAATTGAATATTACCAATTACAAGAGTTTGTTTTAGAAGGTTGCTCAATACATACAGATGGGGAAGGAACGCTTTTTGCAACAGAAGAATGCTTGTTCTCAGAAGGACGTAACCCTCAATTAGATAAAGAATCAATTGAAAAAATTCTAAAAGAGTATTGTGGCATAGAAAAAATCGTTTGGTTTCCTCGAGGTTTTTTCTTGGATGAAACAAACGGTGATATCGATAATTTAATCAATGTTGTACGGCCTGGTGAAATTATTTTGAGTTGGTGTGAACAACCAAATGATCCAATGTACGAAATCGTCAGAGAAGCAGAAGAAGTATTGATGAAAGAAAAAGACGCAAAAGGAAGAAGCTTCATTATACACAAGATAGAATTACCGAAACCTTTATATATTACAGAGGAAGAGGCTGCTGGTGTTGATCCAGTAAATGGTATGTTGCCTCGATTTTCCGGTGATCGATTGATTGCTTCTTATGTAAGCTATTATACAGCAAATGGTGGTATTATTTTTCCACTTTTTGAGGACCCAAATGATAAAAAAGCAGAATTACTATTAAAAAAAATATACCCAGAACATGAAATTATTGGTGTAATGGCTCGTGAAATTTTACTTGGTGGAGGAAATATTCACTGTGTTGCTCAAGGAGTACCTCAATAAGAAAGGAGAGATAGGCAATGGATTTTTTTGAAATAGCCAATAGTCATATTTCAGAACTGACTAAGAATGAACAAATTCTTTTTGATTATGTCATCAATAACCTAGAAAACATTAAAGGTAAAAGTATCCGCGAAGTTGCTGATGATTGTTTTGTTTCAACAACCACTTTTCTGCGTTTTGTCAGAAAGCTAGGATTTTCTGGATTTAGTGAATTTACTACTGTTATTAAATATACTTTGCTTTATAAAACTCCGTTTCCCGAGAGTTCACCTTTTGTCGTTAGCCAGAAAGACTATCGCGAAGAGTATTTAAAAAATTTAGTCGAATCTGTTCGCGTAATAGATACAGATAAAGTGAAATTAATTGTAGAACAACTACAAAAGCAGCCTAAAATTTTTTTATTTGCTAAAGGATTGAGTAAAGAAATTATGCGTTATATACAATACTTGTATAATACAGCCGGTTTTTTTGTAATTTTTCCTGAAGATCATCAAACTCGTTCTATTGCACAAAAGCAAGTTAAAAAGAATGATATAGCCTTTATATTTAGTTACAGAGGTGAAGATTTAGAGTTGATCGAAACAATTCGAAAAATAAAGGAACAAGAGCATCCTTTAATCGTTTCAATTACTGGAGCAGATAATAACTTAATACAAAATTTTAGTGATATTAATCTTTATTTGTTTACAGATGAAATCAGCTTGAATCATCTAGATATTACGTCACATATCTCAATGATTGCATTAATGGAATTAATTTTGTACCAATTTATCGAAAGTAGTGGAACAGACACTTACCATCTTGTTTTTCGCTGAATGTTTTAATAGATTTGATGAGAAGTAGTCTATTCTGCTTTCCTCGTAATATTATATTCATAGGAAATGATGTACCACAATATGTGTGAGATACTTTAAAAATGTAATTTACAAGCAATGAAAACGTTGACTAAGCAAAGGAAATATAGTATATTTTCTTTGTAAGAAGAGAAAAAAGAACTTGAGATAGCGACGCAGTTATCTCTAGAGTTATGTTACTGATAAATCAGGCAGAACTCAGAACTAATATCAAGTAAAGCTTTGTGATCAAAAGCTTATTTGATATTGGATCTGAGTTCTTTTTTCTGGAAAGGAGCAACTAATGAAAGTTAAAAAGATTATCAATAACAATGTAGCTTTAATTGAACGGGGAGGAAATGAAGCAATTATCTATATGACAGGAATTTCTTTCAAAAAAAAGGTTGGCCAACGAATTGATGATTCCGAAATTGAAAAAACATATGTTTTAGATTCAAAAGACCGTTTAGAACATTTTAGCTATTTGTTGTCACATTCTGATGATAGACTGCTCTCTATAATCAACGAGCTCGTTAGTTATGGAGAAAAGGAAATCGGTAAAAAAGCAAATGATTATCTTTATTTAGCTTTATTAGATCATCTCTCCTTCGCATTGAAACGCTCAGAGAAAGGACAATATCTTAGAAGTCCGCTTTTTTGGGAAGTTAAAAAGTTTTATCCAGTTTATTACAAAATCGGTTTGGAAGCTTTAAAAATGATAAAGAAATATTTTGATCATTCCTTTCCCACAGATGAAGCTGTTTCAATTGCCTTACACTTTGTTAATCTTCAAGAAAATCAGGTCAATTTTGATGAACAGATAGAAGATATGGAGACACTAAGAGACATGTTGAATATTATCAAATATCATTTTAGTTTATCTATTGACGAAGAGAGCATCAACTACATGAGGCTAGTGACACATTTACAGTACTTTATTGAACGATTAAGAAAAAAACAAGCATACGTTGAAAATGAATCTCAGTTATTTGAACAAGTAAAAAAACTATATCCTAAAGCATATACAGCTGTAGAAAAGATAGAAATATATGTAAAGGGAAAGTTCAACACCTATTTATCTCAAGATGAATACACTTATTTGATGATTCATGTTAATCGCGTAGCGGAAAGAGGCGACAATAATGGATAAATATCATGATTTTAACAAAAATATTATTGAACTTGTTGGAGGAAAAGAAAATATAGAGGCAGTAGTTCACTGTATGACACGGTTGCGTTTTACTCTTATCGATAAAACGAAAGCGCAAACAAATAAGCTTAAAAACTTAGACGGTGTGATTGATGTAGTTAGCAATAACGTTGCTTATCAAATCATCATAGGTACACATGTTAACGATGTATATAAAGAATTGATGACGCAATTGGAACTATCCCCAAAAACTACTTTAGAAGAGCAAAGTGGGAAAAAAAATCCAATAAAAGCAGCATTAGATGTCATATCGGAGTCTATGACACCGATACTTGAGCCTATTATTTGTGCTGGATTACTTGCTGCTGTTTTATCCATTGCTTCTTTAACTGGGATAATCTCACCAGACAGTTCAACCTATCAGATTTTTGATGCTTTGCGGTCTGCTGTATTTTATTTTCTACCTATTTTAATGGCTATGAGCTGCGCAAAACGATTAGGAGCAAGTCCTTATTTAGCAGTAGCACTTGCTGCTACTATACTTTCAAGTTCTATCAATGATGTGAAAGGACTGGAGTTATTTGGTATTGGGTTACCGCAAATTACGTATTCTAATAGTTTTATCCCTATTTTACTAGCTATCTGGTTTATGGGGTACGTAACTAAAGTAGTTAAAAGAGTTATACCTAACACACTCCAATACTTTTTAACCCCTTTGTTCGTAATGTTAATTACTTTACCGGCAACGTTGTTGGTTTTTGGGCCTTTAGGATTTTATATAGGAGAAGGAATCATTGGCTTTTTTAATCTACTGATGAAATATGTAGGTAGTTGGTTTGTCATGATGTTATACTCTGCTCTTCAACCATTTATTATCATGTTGGGCGCGGGAAACTTTATCATGCCGGTTGTAGCTTCTCTAATTGCAGCAAATGGGTATGACCCTGCCTTTATATCTTCATGTACAATTTCAGATATTGCTGTTGGAGGCGCAATGCTAGGGTATTTCTTAAGAGCTCGGAACTTAAAACAAAAACAATTATTTGGGACAGTAACACTTTCTGCAGTACTTGGTGTGACTGAACCTGCTATCTATGGTGTCTTTGTTAAATACCGTCGGCCATTTGTTGCAGTAATGATTGGAGGAGGACTCGGTGGATTATTTGCTGGTTTGACTGGTGTTAAAGCTTATTCTGTTGCTTGGGGATTATTTGGCCTCCCAGCGTATATAGGTGAAGGAGACTTCATGAACTTCTGGTTTATGTTAGCGGCAGTCGTGATTAGTTTTGCTGGTTCAGCTGTAGCTGCTTATCTCTTAGGCGTTCCTACACAAGAAGAGGATCAGGAGACAATCAACCATGTAGTAGCTGAAAAGGGGAAAGATAAAAATCTGCGAACTTCTTCATTAGGGAATGTAGTAAAAGGAGAAGTTATTTCTTTAAATGAAGTTAAAGATCAAGCTTTTTCAACAGGAGCATTAGGAAAAGGAATCGCAATCAAACCAACAGGTACACATCTTTATTCTCCAGTAGATGGTGAGATCACGGTAGTTTTTCCTACGAATCATGCAATAGGTATCCAATCACAAGATGGAATTGAAATACTGATCCATATTGGGATCGATACAGTAGAGTTAGAGGGGAAATATTTTAATTTAAATATAAAACAAGGAGATAAAATTCAAAGAGGACAACTCCTTGGAACAGTAGACTTTGATAAAATACAAGAAGCTGGTTATGATACATCTACTATTGTAGTTGTCACGAATACCGATAGTTATTTAGACGTCATCCCTTCAAATTCAGAACAAGTAATAAAAACAAATAATCTACTAAACGTCATTTTATAGAAGGTGAAAAAATGAAATTGAAAAAGAATTTTTTATGGGGTGGAAGTATTGCTGCACATCAATGTGAAGGAGCCTGGCAGGAGGGAGGAAAAGGACCAGCTATCATGGACTATGTCAGACAAGGAAGCTATCAGGTCCCACGCCAAATCGATATAATGATTTCTTCTGAAGCTACGTATCCCTCACATATGGGTATTGATTTTTATCATCAATACAAGTCAGATATTCGTCTGTTTAGTGAAATGGGATTTACAGCATTAAGATTATCAATAGACTGGTCTCGTATCTTTCCTAATGGAGATGATGAGCAGCCGAATCAAGAAGGAATCACGTATTATATAGATGTTGTGGATACGTTGTTGTCTTATGACATTGAGCCAATTGTAACATTATATCACTTCGAGATGCCAAAAAATTTAGTTCAAAAGTATGGTTCATGGACCAATCGAAAAGTAATTGAACTTTATTTGAAATTTTGTCAAACCATGTTTGAATCTTTAAAAGGAAAAGTCCACTATTGGGTTACGTTTAATGAAATGAATCATATTGATCCTCAAACAGAAGCCACAGATATTTTTACGTATATTATCGCAGGTTTGAAGTATTCTGAACTCGAAAATAAATCTCAGACATTGGCTGAGATCGGATACAATATGACAGTGGCTAGCTGTTCGGCAATAGTTTTAGGAAAAAAAATAGATCCAGAAAACAAGATTGGTTGCGTATTTGGAATCGAACCTGTTTATCCAGTAGATTGCAATCCCACAAATGTGATGAATGCTTTTAAACAGATGGATCGAGATTTCTATCAAATAGATGCTATGTGTACAGGCAAGTTTCCAGAGTATAAAATCAATGAATATGCAGACCAAGGAATAAAGTTGACCATAACAGAGGATGATAAATATATGTTTTCTAAAGGAACACTTGACTTTATTGGTATGAACTATTACGCATCATCTGTTGCGAAGTACGAAGGAGCGGCTGAAGAAAAGAGTGCCTTATTTGGCGGTCTTCAAAACCCGTATCTTGTGACTAGTAAATGGGGGTGGACCATTGATCCGATGGGATTACGATATCTGCTGAATTACACTTATAGAAAATATGGTCTCCCTATCATAATTACAGAAAATGGATTAGGTGCCATAGATGATTTGACAGATGATAAAAACATACACGATGAATATCGCATCGAATACTTAAAACAGCATATTCAACAAATGAAGATTGCAATCGAAAAAGATCAGGTGGATTGCTTTGGGTATCTCACGTGGGCACCCATAGATTTAGTAAGTGCTACAACAGGCGAAATGAAAAAAAGATATGGGTTTATCTATGTGGACAAAGACGATGAAGGAAATGGCACCTTAGAAAGGTACAAAAAGGACTCTTTTTATTGGTACAAAGAAGTGATTGGTTCCAATGGAGATATTTTGTAATACCTGTCTAACATAGAAGGAGTTATATTCATATAATAAGTAGTTAGCTTAGAGTAATATTACTAAAGGACCAAAGTTCTATCTTAAAAAAATAACTATCTTTAATATATAAAATCAACAAATCATAACCACCCTTTAAAAAAGAGGGGGGCAGGGTGTAGACAAAAGTATCAGTCTACACTCTGAGATGTAAGAAATATCATAAGATATTTCTTACATCTTTTTGTTTTGAGCAGGACTTTAGATAATTTTATTAATATATGCTAGCATGCTTTTGTAAATAAAAGAAAGAGGGCGTTTGAATATGTATCTTAAAATTACGGATCAAGCACAAGAAAGATTACAAAAATATATTGATGAAGGCGCGACAGTTATTTTGGATTTAGATGATGGTGTGGGTGAATATTCTAAAATGGGTGTTTGCTCTTTAGATACTAGTTTCCGTTTACTTCTTCTTGATAAAGAACAAGGAAAAAATGATTATAAACTCCAATTAGATAGTGATATTGGGGAAGTTTATATCAAAGATTATTCAAAAATGTACATGGATGAACACATGACTCTTTCTTTAGATCCACGTCTAGGTGTATTTACTCTTGAAAGTCCAAGTGGTTCTTTAGACAGCCATGTACAATTAGTCGATCTACGACCAGAAAAATTCTCTGGTATGAAACAATAATTTTCTCCTCATTGATCCATGATCCATAAAACTAGTCTCAATCGAGCTACATTGAAAAACAAGACAACATTCTTAACTTGGTAAATAAAAAAGACGACACATTTTGTCGTCTTTTTTATTGATTAGCTATTTTTGATAAATGATCGCATAGCTTGTGCCGTTATTTCTGGCTTTTCTCTATTCAATTCCTATTTTCCGTTTTCGATAAACAGGAGACGGCTATTAGCTGAAACTTTATATAACTGTTTTGCTCCAGGCTTGTTTGCATAATCTTTTGTACCGCATAAAATCAATTTAGGAAGTCGTGATGTACGAAGCTGTTTTTTGCAATCTAATGTTTTAAGTAAACGAAGTAGGGTAAGGCTTTGCTTTTTAGACCAACCTAATTTTTTAAACATTTTAAAAGGTACGTAGTAAAAATAAACATTCTAGAAAATAAGCAATAAGCGATTAGGAGATTCAAATTGTGGATCAATTAAATCGATGGAGTACTCGGGGGCACTGAAACATCCATAAAGCAAGTAGCCCCGCTATCGATTGTCAACAGAGTCACTTACTTTAATGTGATTCCATTAATTTGTAGAATAAATGAACTTTCACTCTACTACGATGGTCATCCTGAAAGAATTATCAACATCGGAAGACCTAACATTTCCTTTCCCAAACCAAATTGATATACAACAAACTCATAACTTCTCGGATCACTTGGCGCTTTGAAAGAAATCTTTCCATTTTGTGGAGTAATTTTATTAGTTTTAGAATCTTTCGATAACCGAATAGGCAAGTTAGAAAGACCATTTAGTTCAATTTGCTTGTTTCCTAATAAGACAACAAGGAAGTATTCCTATAATCCCTCAATACTTGGACCAACTAAGAAGTTTAATTCAACCATTTCTCCTATTGATACATTCAAATAAGGACTTGGATTATTTATTAACTCACTTTTAGAATCTGTAACATTTAATCCATATTAAAGTATTCGCAGATTAACTGAAAAAGTCGTTTTTTCTTTATTTAAAATAAAAACAGTTTTGTGGGATTTTCGTGGCATAAAATAAAAAACAGCGCAGACACATTGTTAAACCAACATGTTGCACTGTTTAAGGAAGCCACTTGCCGGGCTTGAACCGGCGACCTCTTCCTTACCATGGAAGCGCTCTACCAGCTGAGCTAAAGCGGCATTATCATTAATACAAATAATAGGATAACGAATATTAATGTATTTGTCAATATGTTTTTTATCAAAAAAATGTGTTTTTGTACTAATGAAACAATTCTTAGAAAAAAGTAAAAATAACAAAAAATGCTAACGGTTTCTTCTAGAATATAGTAAAAAAATTCAAAAAAAGTATTGCGTTATTTGAAAGAAATTGATATTATATTCATGTACTTGATTCCGGCATAGCTCAGTTGGTAGTAGCGCATGACTGTTAATCATGATGTCGTAGGTTCGAGTCCTACTGCCGGAGTAAATAAAGCTTATGCAAAGAAAAAGAAATCCAATCACTTGGGTTTCTTTTTCTTTTATTATTATGATGAATCAAGCTTTCTGTTTTTGTCACGTATGTTGTAAGCTTTACGAGAGAGTAGAGTTGGCTACTCATAATCAACCATACTTCCCATCATCGCTAAATACGAAATAAATCAGCATTCCTACACCAATCAAAGCACAAGCTGCACCAAGAAAAGGGATGATATTCCCAAAGTTTTCTGTATTCATAAGTATGCCACCACCCACAAACAAAAAGCCGCCAGCAATCAGGTTTTTCATTTTATTCATTCTCCTTTCTTATGTTATAGTAGTTCCTTCTTTCAATGAGTATTTTGAAAGCTATCTTATTGTATGATGTTCTTCTAGGCCTCTTCTTTATTATACAGGCCATTTTCGTTATCTCATAGAAATATTCCTTTTTATCTGAAAATTATTGTATACCATATGATATTTTTCTTCATGAAGTTGTAAGTATATTCTCATTCAAATGAAAATTTCATCATAGAAGAGATTGTATTTCTAAATTCTTAAGAGTAAAATACGAAGTGTAACTTGGATTTGGAAGGATGATTGGATGAAAGCTATTACACCGGATATGACAACAAAATTTGACAAACAGTTTCAAGCAAATAACAAACAGCAGGCATTGCAGCGGGCTGTCGTGAAGAACGGGATTACTGCTTCTGCTGAAAATATTTCAGCACATGTGGCGAATACACCAGTATTTTCTATTGATTTGGCTACAGGAAAAGTGGCTAATCAGATGCAATCGGGCCGTTGCTGGATGTTTGCTGCATTGAATACGTTCCGTCACAAAATGCTGAATCAATTCCATTTAAAAGAGTTTGAATTATCACAAAATTACACTTTTTTCTGGGATAAATATGAAAAGGCAAATTACTTCTATGAAAACATCATTGCAACTGGAAAAGAGGCTATTGATAGCCGAAAAGTGGCTTTCTTGCTAACTACTCCTCAACAAGATGGCGGTCAATGGGATATGATCGTTTCATTATTCCAAAAATACGGTGTTGTGCCCAAATCGGTAATGCCGGAAAGTGCGAATAGTTCAAATTCTCGAGATTTGAATAACTATTTGAACAAACTACTGCGTAAAGATGCAGTTGTGTTACGCGAAATGGTTGCTCAAGGAGAAACATTAGACGCTATTGAAGAAAAAAAAGAAGAAATGCTAGAAAGTATTTATAACTTCTTAGCCATCTCATTAGGAACACCTCCAAAAGAATTCGATTTTGAGTACCGCGATGAAGAACAGAACTATCATCTTGACCGAGGACTGACACCACAAATTTTTTATGATAAATACATCGGTGTAAAATTAGATGATTATGTTAGTGTGATCAATGCACCAACAAAAGACAAACCATTCAATCGTTCTTATACAGTAGAGATGCTAGGGAATGTCGTTGGTGGGAAAGAAGTTAAATACCTGAATGTTGATATGGAAACTTTCAAAAAATTAGCGATTGCTCAGCTTGAACAAGGAGAATCTGTATGGTTTGGTTGTGATGTAGGACAATCTTCTACTAGAACCAGTGGCATCATGGCCTTAGATGCTTATTCGATGGATGATCTATTCGATACGGATTTCACAATGACTAAAGCTGAACGTTTGGATTTTGGTGAAAGTTTGATGACCCATGCGATGGTATTGACTGGCGTTGATTTAGTGGACGGACAATCAACAAAATGGAAAGTCGAAAACAGCTGGGGCGAAAAAGTTGGAAAGAACGGTTTCTTCGTTATGAGTGATGCCTGGATGGACGAATATACGTACCAAATCGTTGTCAGAAAAGATTTGTTGATGAAAGAGCAACTAAATGCGTTCAATGAAGAACCAATTGTGCTAGCTCCATGGGATCCAATGGGTGCTTTAGCATAGGTAAATAGTTCAATAAAGAGTATGCATTATAGATAAAAAAGAGCTGGCTTAAGTCAGCTCTTTTTTATCTATAAAGTCCATCTCCTGCTTTTTATGGTCTCTGTGCTATAATTCTAAATAAAGGGATGAGGATTGGAAATAATCCTTTTATCATGAAACAAGTATGATGACAAAATAGAATAAAATTGGGAGTAGGGGGGAAAGTCATGGATATCCAAACTGTTTTATCTGATCTGAAACTAAATGGGAAAGTGATTCCAGTTGTTGGCGGCGATGTGAATCAAACTTATCGTATAAAAACAGAGCAGCGTGCTTATTTTTTGAAAATCCATCCGAATGTAAAAAAAGGTTTTTTTGAAGCAGAAGTAGACGGGTTAAAAGAGCTAGCTGCATTCGTACGTGTACCAGATACGTACATGCTGGGTGAAACAAGTGAAGGCGCTTATTTGTTAATGGAATGGATCGAGCCGGGAAAAGGAGATCAACGAGATCTTGCTGCAGCTTTAGCTAATCTCCATCAGCAAACAGCGCCGCAATTTGGTTTTCGAAAAGATAACTATCTAGGTACACTTATTCAGAAAAATTCTTTTGAAGAAGATTGGTGGATTTTTTTCTTTAAAAATCGGCTTGAAGCCCAGATTTCTTTAGCAGAAGAAACGAATCGTTGGAATGTACAGCGGCAAGAAAAGTATCTGCGATTTAAAGAACGAGTATTGAGATCGGTTGAACCCAAAAAGATCACTCCACGCCTCTTGCACGGAGACCTGTGGAGTGGTAATGTGTTCTTTGACCAGCAAGGACAACCAATTTTTGTCGATCCGGCTGTTTCTTATGGGAATCGGGAACAAGATATCGCAATGAGTCAATTATTCGGCGGTTTCCGACCGGAATTTTTAGATGCCTATCAAACTATATTTCCATTAGAAGAGGGATGGGAAGATCGACTGCCGATTTACCAGTTATATTATCTTTTGGCACATTTGAATATGTTTGGAGAAAGTTACGGTTCCCAAGTAGATCAATTACTAGAAAGTTTTTAAGAGGAGGGCGTGTTTTTGGCAAAGAAATATACCAAAAAGCATGAAGTTTCATATTATGAGTGTGACATCAATCAAACGATGACATTTCCTTCGATGTTAGGAGTAGTTATCAAAACATCTGAAGATCAAAGCGACCAGTTGGGAAGAGGCAGTGAATTCGTCAATAGCTTTGGACTGACTTGGGTCATCACGAATTATTCTATGGAGATTAAACGTTTACCTAGAGTCGGTGAAGTAATTTCAGTAACGACTCAAGCCATGGAGTACAATAAGTTTTTCTGTTATCGGAACTTCTGGATCCATGATGAAGATGGGGAAGAATTAGTCAAAATAGAATCTGTTTTTGTATTGATGGATTTTGTGAATCGAAAAATGAGCAGTGTTAATGAAGAGATCATTGCTCCTTTTGAGAGTGAGAAAATCAAGAAAATCAAGCGTCAGGAAAAAATTGAAAAGATTGATTCGGGCTTCATGCTGCCATATCGTGTTCGTTTTTATGATATCGATAGTAATCAGCATGTTAATAATGCGATGTATTTTAATTGGATCATTGATGTATTGGGATATGACTTTTTGACTACGCATGTTCCAGAAAAAGTAATTATTCGATTTGATAAAGAAGTAGAGTACGGGAATGAGATCGAAAGCCATTTTGAACAAGTCCCAATTGAAAATGGTGTCAAAACAAAACATGAAATCCGAATGCAAGAACAGCTGTATTGTGAAGCCAATATTCTATGGAAAAATAAATAAAAAAGAGGTTGTGACAGAAATGGTCAGCTTCAAGAAATAAGAAGAAGTTTACGAAAATTGTTTCTCAAATTTTTGTAAAATTTCGGCTTAGTTTTCGAAGAAGCTACTTTTGTCACAGCCTCTCTTTTTTAAGTTTAGCTATCAGATATTGATGTTTAGTTTTGGATAAACGAAATCAATTCTTCACCCGTCAAACCATAGTTTACGGCAATCAATAGTTTTAAACGTGCTTTTTGACTATTGATACTGTTGCAGAAAATAATCCCCATTTCTTCTAGTTCTTTTCCTCCGCCTTCATAATCATAAACAGGCTCTGCGATTCCATTGAAACAACGAGAAACAAGTACTACAGGGATTTTTTGGACAAGGAGCTTTTCTAAAGCTGCTAGGGCTTGAGGAGGGAGATTTCCGGCACCTAAAGCTTCAATGACTAGACCGTCTACTTTCGTATGGGCGATTGCTTCCAATAAGTCTCCTTGCATCCCAGCATATGCTTTAACAATTGGGATAGTCCCATTTACAGCGGAAATATCCAGCCGCTTTGTTTCTAAAAGTTCTTGTAAGAATAAGATTCGATTCTTAGTTACTAAACCGATTGGTCCCAATGTAGGCGTTCGGAAAGTAGCAACATTTGTGGTGTGGGTCTTTGTCACGTAGCGTGCAGAATGGATCTCATCGTTCATGACAACTAATACACCCTTATCTACCGCTTCTTCACAGCTTGCGACGCGAATAGCACTTTCAAAATTATAGAGGCCGTCACTTCCAAGTTCGTTACTTGAACGCATTGCCCCAGTCAAAACAATTGGTAATTTGTCACCAATCGTTGTATCAAGAAAAAAGGCAGTTTCTTCTAATGTATCCGTACCATGTGTAATCACCACTCCGAATATACCTGATTCATAAGCGGACAAGATACGTTCTTTTAATACCAACATGTGAGAAGGCATGATGTGTGGTGAGGGAAGATTGAAGATATCTTCAACTAAGAGTTCCACATGCTCAGGTATCGTGATTTCTGCATCTAATAACGGATTTGCCACATCAGGACTAACACCGCCAGTGAGCATGTTTTCTTTCATGGCGATCGTTCCGCCGGTGTGCAGTACAAGTATTTTTTTCATTTTACAGACTTCCTTACGAATAATTTTGCATAGCCGTTAAATCTTATTGTATACTATATAAAAGAGTTTTGCTATCAGTGAAGAATAACAATAGCCAGACTTATTATAAAAAAGCTGCCCTTACTTAAACGAAGAAGACTCGACCTTGACCTCTTAATGCACGGAGTATTTGGTTGAGTTTCTTTTACAAAAAAGCAGTCAAGGGAAAACAATTACGAAGGTGGTCGAAAATGATCAGAATCGGATTAACATCGTTTAAAGAACATGACAAATTAACTGGCAAAAAGAATAACACTCTGTATGAATATGCCGGATTTCTACCCTTAGTGGAATTAGATACTGCTTATTATGGGATTCCTCGAAAGTCCTCTGTTGAGAATTGGATAAACGAAGTACCTGAATCTTTTCGCTTTGTAGTCAAAGTCTATCAAGGAATCAGCGGTCAAGGAGATTGGAAGCCTTATTATCAGACCGAAGAAGAGATGATTACGCATTTTTTAGATGTCATGTCGCCAATGGTAGAAGCTGGAAAGCTTTTTTGCTTTTTAATTCAATTCCCCTCTTCATTCAAATGTACAAAAGAAAATGTCCAATACTTGCGCAAACTTAGAAAGTGGTTTGAGAGTTATCCTGTTGCCGTAGAATTGCGGGATTATTCTTGGTACAGCGATGAATTTCTTGAACGTACGAGAAACTTTATGTCTCGAGCCGCTTTTTCTTTAGCCATCATCGATGAGCCGCAGCTGCTGAATACAACGATCCCTTTTGATCCATTTGTAACCAATCCGAACTTTGCTCTCTTTCGATTCCATGGCAGGAATGCTCAGGGATGGCAAGCAAATGATAAAGATTGGCGCAAAAAAAGAACATTGTATCGTTATTCAGAAAAAGAACTGCAAGAACTAGCACGTGAAGTCAAAGCAGTTGATTCTAAGACAAAAGAGATAGGTGTGATTTTTAATAACAATTCTGGTGGGGATGCGGCTGAAAATGCATTAGCACTGCAAAAAATATTAAATATCAAGCCGGATGGACTTAATCCAACTCAAATGGATCTGTTTTAAAGGCTTATTTTATTCATGAAAGGGGCGAAGTCTATGATCAAAGCTATTTTTTTTGATATTGACGGAACATTGGTCACCAATCGTTCAAAAGCATTGGAATCAACAAAACAAGCAATTAATTATGCTCGGAAAAACGGCATTTTATGCGGTGTAGCAACGGGTCGCAGCCCAATAAAGATCAAAGAAATCATTGATGAATTGGAATTAGATATGTATGTCGTGTATAATGGCCAACTGGTTTTTACTGCAGATCGAACGATTATCGACCACCCTTTTGAACAAAAAGTATTGGAACATATTGTTGAATTTGCAGATGAGAACCATCGACAAATCGTTTTTGGTGCGAGAAATCGGCTAGATGGATCAACGACGATGCTATTAGGACAATCGATTTTTATCAAGCGGCTAGTCAGCTTTTTACCGCGTAAATTCCCGGTACGTCTGATGAAAAAAATCCTCCAGCTTTTTAGCCCTCACCGGCAAAAGGACCGTTATGAAACATTAGAGATATTAAAAGAACCAATTTACCAATGTATACTGCTTAGTCCGGAGTCAGAACAGAAAAAGTTAGAACATCTATTTCCTGAGTGTACCTTCCAACGTTCAAATACGTATACTGTAGATATCATCCCAAAAGGTGGTTCAAAATTGCTAGGCATCCAAGCTTTCGCAAATGCTGTCGGAATCGAGATGGAAGAAATCATGGCATTCGGCGACCATTACAATGATATCGAGATGCTGAAAGGTGTAGGAATTGGAGTGGCCATGGGAAATGCTCAGAACGAAGTAAAACATGCCGCAGATTTTGTGACCCAATCAAATGAAGAAGATGGCATATACGAAGGATTAAAACACTTTGGTCTGATTTATTAGTCAATGAAAGAAGGAAAACATTAGTATGGAATCAGAGACACCTTTTCAAAAAGTAGAAGCATTTCACAAAATTTTTGATCCAAGAAGACCAGAAATCCCCACAGCTTTTACTGCGATGGAGGCTCATACACGTGCTGCATTCAAAATGGAAGAACTTGTTGAATTTGTTGCAGCTACCTCACCAAGTAAAGAACAACTACATGAAGCTGTTACTCTGCTACACGAAGCATTAGATAAAGCAGAAGAAAAAATACTTGATAAGACAGAGTGGGGAAGTGACCCACTGATTGAACAAGTAGATGCACTGACAGATATCCTTTACTTTACTTATGGTTCTTTTTCATTATTGGGAATAGCGCCTGATCGAATATTTGATATCGTCCATCAGGCAAATATGGGAAAATTGTTTCCAGATGGAAAACCTCATTATGATCCTGTAACAAATAAAGTATTGAAACCTGAGAACTGGCAGATAGAGTACGCGCCAGAGCCTAAAATCGCGGCAGAAATCCAACGACAGATTCAAGAAGCTCTTGCTGGGAAAAGCTCTGCTGATAGGAGTGCATGCACAAACGAAAGAGAGTGATCAGTACTTCACTATTTTTGTTATCTTTATACGATGAAAAACAAAAGATTTTCGTTTAAGTTAGTGAATGCATGAAAATAGTATGCTATAATCTAGAATAGATGTCTTTTGCACGAGAGACGTATTATTTGGATTTATGCCAAGCAGAACGCCATCTGTTGCATAAAAAGATGCATACTGAAAACGGAGGAACCATAAATGGGAAATAATGTTATCATCGGAATCGTCATTGCAATCATTATAGTCGCCATTGTCGTCTTTTTGGTTAGTTACTTGATGAAGAAAAAAAACCAAGATCGATTGGATGCCTTAGAAAAACGCAAGGAAGAATTATTTGACTTGCCAGTGATTGAAGAAGTCGATGATGTAAAAAAAATGCATCTGGTTGGGCAAAGCCAAAATACCTTTCGTGAATGGAGTCAAAAGTGGAATGACATATCTACTTCCTCATTCGCTGAATTAGAAAGTCAAATTTTTGAAGTGGAAAACCTCAATGAAAGTTTTCGGTTCTTAAAAGGAAAAAAAGCAGTTGTTGAAGCAGAAGCAACAATGGACCAAATGGAGAAACAAGTAACGGAAATCCGTGAAGGTCTGAAGGAATTGCGAGAAACAGAAGAACGCAACTCATTAGCTGTCCAGCAGGCGCTTGATGTCTATGAAGAACTGAAAGAAAAAGTCAGAGAAGACGAGCATGAATATGGACCAGCTCTTTTTGAATTGCAAAAACAGATCAAGATGATCGAAAAAGAATTTACGCAATTCGTGACTTTAAATACTTCCGGCGATCCTGTAGAGGCCCGCGAGGTTTTAGATAAAGCAGAAAAACATACGTATGAAGTGGAAGCTCTGATGAAAAAAATTCCACCACTGTATGAAGATCTCCATACGACTTTCCCTGAACAACTTGAAGAAATCAGTGATACTTATGAGAAATTAATGGAAGAACAATATGTATTCCCTGAAGAAGATCTTGCTGAAGATATCGCAAAAGTAAGTCGAAGAATTGAAAATTCATTAGCCAATCTTGAAAAAACAGAAGTTGAAACGGTCGAATTCGAAAACCGAGAAACAGCTGATTTGATTGATTCGCTATATGACATCTTAGAACGGGAAATGGAAGCTCAGAGATATGTAAAAACTAACCAATCAACGATTGCAGAGTATATCAAACATACAACGAAGAATAACCGTCAATTATTGATTGAGTTGGATCACACCGCTCAAAGCTATACATTGAATCACAATGAAATTGGTCGTGTACGAGGTTTCCAAACTGAAGTGGAAGAAATGGAACGTCAAAATGAACAGATGATTCCACAGATTCGCCAACACGAAATCCCTTATTCAGAAGTGCGTACGTTCTATAAAACAGTCTTCAAGGTCTTAGAAGATATCGAAACGCAACAAGTAGAGATCGACGACTCATTACATGAATTGAGAAAAGGCGAAAAAGAAGCGCAAGAAAAGATCGATACATTCGAATTTAAATTGCGTAGCTTGAAACGTTTTGTAGAGAAACAACGTTTGCCTGGCTTGCCGAATGATTACCTAGAATTCTTTTTTGTTGCTACTGATCGTATTGAAGAACTAAGTGTTGTCTTGAATAAAATTCGAGTAAACATGGAGGAAGTCAATCGTTTAGTTGCTCTATGCGAAGAAGATCTAGAATTATTAGATAAGAAGACACATGATCTAGTAGATGCAGCAGCACTAACGGAGCAAATGCTCCAATATGCAAACCGTTATCGTCATACACACGAAGAAGTGCGAGAAGCAATTGATAAAAGTTACTATTTATTCAATAAAGAATATCATTATCAAGAAGCATTAGACGAAATTGGTACAGCATTAGAGCGAGTAGAACCAGGTGCTTTCAAACGTATCGAAGATTTTTATTTTAATCATCCAGACTTAGTATAAAGCAAAAAAGCAGCAATCATGCAAGAACAAGACAACCATCCGTCTTGTTCTTGTCTTTTTTTATGTCTATCCGAAGGACGAAACAAGTGAAAATTCCACCTGCTCTTGAAAGCACCTTGGACAACCGTTATAATAGAAAAGAATTTCAAAAAAGAGGGGTTTCTTATGATATATTTTGATAACAGTGCAACGACCCCAATCTTTCCGCAAAGCTTAGATGCATACGTAAAAACCAGTCAGCGGATTATTGGGAATCCATCAAGTCTTCATGATTTGGGCAATCAAGCTAATCGGTTGTTGCAGCAAGCAAGAAAGCAGATCGCTGATTTGATCCATGCAGAACCAGAAGAAATCTTTTTTACTTCAGGAGGAACAGAAGGAGATAATTGGGTATTAAAAGGAACGATGATTGAAAAAAGAGAGTATGGGAATCATATGATCATTTCAGGAATCGAACATCCGGCAGTCAGTGAGACGGCCGAACAATTAAAAGAATTAGGAATCGAAGTAAGTATCGCCCCAGTAGATAAACGCGGTTTTGTACGTGTTGACGAATTGAAAAAATTAATAAGAAAAGAGACAGTTTTGGTCTCTGTTATGGCTGTGAATAATGAAGTAGGATCGATTCAGCCCATCCAAGAAATCAGTGATCTTTTGGATGATTTCCCTAAAATTCATTTCCATGTAGATGCTGTTCAGGCAATCGGAAAAGTACCATTCTCGCAATGGTTGACAGGGAGAGTGGATTTTGCAACATTTTCAGCCCATAAATTCCATGGCCCACGGGGAACTGGTTTCATTTATTGGAAAAAGGGTCGTCGTTTAGCGCCATTACTGACAGGTGGAGGACAGGAAAGAAATCAGCGAAGTGGGACAGAAAATGTTCCAGGTATTGTGGCTATGGCTAAAGCTTTACGTTTATCATTAGAGATAAAGGAACAAAAATCTGAGCAGACACAACGCTTAAAAGAAGCTTTGATCCATGCGCTGAAGTCGTATGATAAAGTGACGATCTTTTCAGAAGGAACCGACTATGCGCCGCATATTTTATGTTTTGCTCTAAAAGGAATTCGTGGTGAAGTTCTCGTCCATGCATTAGAGGAAAAACAAATATTTGTTTCTACTACTAGTGCCTGCTCCTCACGTAAACATATGGCAAGCAGTACATTGCATGCGATGCATGTACCAAATGATTTGGCTACATCTGCTATTCGAATCAGCCTAGATGAAAATAATTCATTAGCAGAAGTGGAGCAATTTATGATTATTTTCAAGCAGCTTTATAAGAAATTTTCTGCAATCAATTAAAAGAGGAGTGTTCTTGTGAAATACAGTGAAATTATGGTCCGTTATGGAGAGCTTTCGACAAAAGGAAAGAATCGAAAAAGCTTTATCATGCAACTAGCACAAAATGTCAGACAAGCTTTGAAAGAATTTCCAGAAATCAAAATCCATGCTGATCGCGACCGGATGCATCTTTTGTTGAATGGTGCAGACAGTCAGCTAGTTATTCCAAAACTAGCAAAAATATTTGGGATCCAAAATTTTTCTCCGAGTATTCGGGTAGAAAAAGATGTCGAAGTTTTGAAACAAGCTGTTCAAGACATCATGAAAGAAATTTATACAGGGAAAGAAACATTTAAAATTATCGCTAAAAGAAGCGATCACCAATTTGAATTGACAAGTAATGAATTGAATCAAACATTAGGCAATGCTGTTTTTGATATTTTCCCTCATATCCAAGTTCAAATGCGTCAGCCCGATATTCCATTACGTGTAGAGATTCGTCGTGACGGCGCTTATCTGTCGTATGAAACGATCAAAGGAGCTGGCGGGTTGCCTGTAGGAACAAGCGGAAAAGGAATGCTCATGCTTTCTGGCGGGATTGATTCTCCTGTTGCAGGATATTTTGCAATGAAGCGGGGAGTGGAAATCGAAGCTGTTCATTTTGCTAGTCCGCCGTATACAAGTGAACAAGCACTGCAAAAAGCAAAAGACTTAACAGCGAAACTAGCACCTTATGTAGGAACAATCCATTTTATTGAAGTGCCATTTACCGAGATTCAAGAAGAAATCAAAAAATCAGTGCCACAAGGATATTGGATGACGATCACTCGTCGAATGATGTTGCGGTTGACCGATGAAATTCGCCGTATTCGTCATGGTCTAGTTATTTTGAATGGCGAATCATTAGGTCAAGTGGCTTCACAAACCTTGCAAAGTATGGTGGCTATCAATGAAGTAACGAATACGCCAATCATTCGGCCTGTAGCGACAATGGATAAACTTGAAATCATTGAAGTAGCAGAACAGATCGATACATTTAATCTTTCTATCCAGCCTTTTGAAGACTGCTGTACGATTTTTGCTCCTCCACAGCCAAAAACACGCCCTCAACTGGAAAAGGTCCATCAATATGAAGAGCGTTTAGCAATAGATGAAATGATCCAACGAGCACTAGCTGGCTTGAAGATGGAAGAGATACAAGCAGAATCTTCTAATGAAAAAACTGAAGAATTTTCAGAATTGCTATAGGTTGTGAAATCAGTGTTTTTACCTGAGTATTAGAGAAACAAAACGGAAAAATAGCTCCATATATTTTACCGTTTTTGAACTAATGTCGAAGATTAGCTGATAAATGATAAAAAAGAGAATTTTCCATGAAATAGCGACCCAAATAGTTAATTTTTGGGTCGTTTTATTTGTCTCATACCCTTTTCCTTCCTACCTGTAACCTTGCTCCCGGGTTAGAAACATGTTACACTAAATATGTGAAATTATTAACAAGGAGCGTCGTTATGCGAGAAAAAACAGATACACTGCCAAAAGCAACTGCGAAAAGGTTACCTTTATATTTACGCTATTTAAAGATGCTGGATGACTCAGGCATAAGTAGAATCAAATCAAATGAGTTCAGCGAAATCACCCAAATTCCTTCTGCAACGATCCGCAGAGACTTCTCGCAATTAGGCGAGCTAGGCAGAAGCGGATATGGCTATGATGTCCCTTTCCTTATCGATGTATTCAATAATATCCTTAATACTAAAGAAGAAAAACGAATCGCATTAGTCGGATACGGAAATCTTGGCAAAGCATTGAAACACAACAATTTTAGAAGAAATGAAAATCTAAATATCGTGTGCGTCTTTGATAATGATCCAGCACTGATCAATCAAGTAATTGATGGAGAGATGATCTATCCGATTGATCGTTTCGCGGAGATAGCCAAAGCAAAAAATGTGACAGTAGCAATCTCTACGGTACCAAGTAAATATTCACAATCTGCTATTGATGAAATTGTCAAAGGGAATGTAACCGCTATCCTTAACTTTGCACCTGACCGAGTAACTGTCCCAGCTTATGTCAATGTTCAATACATTGATTTGACAACCGAGTTACAGACGCTTATTTACTTTGATGAGAATTACTCAGAAGTTTTTTCTTAGGAAAATTTGAGTAGGCTTATTGATCTTGCGAGGATCCATTGTAATTCTTTCAAAAATTTTTTAATACTAAATGAAGTGGTTTTTTCACGACCACTTGTTGACTAAAAAAAAAAACCATTGTAGAATGAAGCATAACGCTGAACAAGAGGAGTAACTGGCACATTCATTCTTAGAGAGAGAACTATCTGCTGAAAGGTTCTCAATGACAACCAGTGAAGGTAGCTTGGGAGTTTCTGTCTTGAATGGAGTAGAGATAGACGAGTCGTGATCGTTAACTCACTGGAGAGGCAATAATGATTGATTATTGCAATTTAGGTGGTACCGCGTAAATCATACGTCCTAAAATACGAAAGTATTTTAGGACGTTTTTTAGTTTAAAGGAGGAAAACAGCATGACGGAAGAAAATAACCTATCAACAAAATATAACTCGCAAGAAGTTGAAGCTGGACGTTATCAGCATTGGTTAGAACAAGATTTGTTTAAACCGAGCGGAGATAAAAAAGCAAAACCTTATTCAATCGTGATCCCACCCCCAAATGTTACCGGAAAGCTTCATTTAGGGCATGCTTGGGATACGACCTTGCAAGATATGCTGATTCGTCAAAAGAGAATGCAAGGATATGATACTTTATGGTTGCCTGGTATGGACCATGCAGGAATCGCGACACAAGCAAAGGTAGAAGCAAAGCTTAGAGAGCAAGGAATTTCTCGCTATGATCTAGGTCGTGAAAAGTTCATCGATCAAGTGTGGGAATGGAAAGAAGAGTATGCAAACCATATCCGTGAACAGTGGGCTAAAATGGGCTTATCTTTAGATTACAGCAGAGAACGTTTTACATTAGATGACGGATTATCTGAAGCAGTACGTAAAGTTTTTGTTACCTTATATGAAAAAGGGTTGATCTATCGCGGTGAATACATCATCAATTGGGACCCTCAAGCACGAACAGCTCTATCTGATATCGAAGTTATTCATAAAGACATCGAAGGCGCCTTTTACCATATGAGCTATGAACTGGCAGATGGATCAGGCGTAGTAGAAATTGCGACGACTCGGCCAGAAACGATGTTGGGAGATACGGCGATTGCTGTTCACCCAGAAGACGAGCGTTATCAAGCGCTGATCGGCAAAAAAGTGATTCTACCTTTAGTCAATAAAGAAATCCCAATCATTGCAGATGAATATGTAGATATGGAGTTTGGGACAGGTGTAGTAAAAATCACTCCAGCACATGATCCAAACGACTTTGAGGTAGGTAATCGTCATGATCTCCCACGAGTGAATGTGATGGATGATGATGGCACGATGAATGAACTAGCAGGAAAATATGCTGGAATGGATCGTTTCGCTGCTCGTAAAGCAATCGTGCAAGATCTAAAAGAAATCGGCCGATTGATCAAAATCGATACGATGGTCCATAGTGTGGGACATTCCGAGCGGACAGGTGTCGTTGTCGAACCTCGATTGTCTACTCAATGGTTTGTAAAAATGGCGCCGTTAGCAAAAAAAGCCATTGATAACCAAGAAACAGATCAAGCAGTGGAATTCTTCCCTCCAAGATTCAATCAAACATTTTTACGTTGGATGGAAAATGTCCATGACTGGGTAATTTCACGACAATTATGGTGGGGACATCAAATCCCTGCATGGTATCACAAAGAAACAGGTGAAATGTATGTAGGGATGGAAGCACCAGCTGATAGTGAAAACTGGGTCCAAGATCCGGATGTTTTAGACACTTGGTTTAGTTCAGCATTGTGGCCTTTTTCAACGATGGGCTGGCCAGACACGGAAAGCGAAGATTATAAGCGGTACTTCCCTACTAGCACCTTAGTAACTGGTTATGACATCATTTTCTTCTGGGTAAGCCGAATGATCTTCCAAAGTTTGGAATTTACTGGCGAACGACCATTTGAGAATGTCTTGATCCATGGATTGATTCGTGACGAACAAGGGCGGAAGATGAGTAAATCATTAGGTAATGGGATCGATCCGATGGAAGTAATCGAAAAGTATGGAGCAGATGCTCTTCGTTGGTTCTTATCGAATGGTTCTGCACCAGGGCAAGATGTTCGCTTCAGCTATGAAAAAATGGATGCTTCATGGAACTTTATCAATAAAATCTGGAATGCTTCACGTTTCGTTATCATGAATATCGAAGGTATGACCGTAGAAGAGATCGATTTATCTGGAGAAAAATCAGTGGCTGACCGTTGGATTCTTACTCGTTTGAACGAAACAGTCGCACGTGTAACTGAATTATTTGATCGTTTTGAATTTGGTGAAGCCGGTAGACAACTGTATAACTTTATCTGGGATGATTTTTGTGACTGGTATATCGAAATGAGCAAAGAAGTACTTTATGGAGATGATGCTGTTTCAAAACAAACAACACGTAGTATCCTAGTCCATACCTTGGATCAGATTTTGCGTTTGTTGCATCCAATCATGCCATTCGTCACAGAAGAAATATGGGAACATATTCCTCATCAAGGAAATTCTCTAGTAGTAGCAGAATATCCTGTGGTACGTCCAGAGTTTGACGATGAAACTGCTTCTAAAGGAATGGAAGTATTGAAGGAATTGATTCGAGCCGTTCGAAATATTCGTTCAGAAGTGAATACACCATTGTCTAAACCAATCACGTTATTAATCAAAACAAACGATGCTAAAATCGATCAATTTTTAGTTGAAAATACAAGCTACATCGAACGCTTCTGCAACCCAGAAGAGTTGACGATATCAAGTGAGATCACTGCACCAGATCTAGCGATGTCAGCTGTTCTGACAGGTGCAGAAATCTTCTTGCCGTTAGCAGGATTAATCAATATCGAAGAGGAAATCAAACGATTAGAAAAAGAACTGGAAAAATGGACAAGCGAAGTGAAACGTGTCCAAGGAAAACTTTCTAATGAACGGTTTGTTTCTAATGCGCCGGAAGAAGTAGTAGAGGCAGAACGTGCAAAAGAAAAAGATTATTTAGAGAAGCAAACGGCTGTCAAAGAACGAATCGAAAGTTTGCGTACTATTCAATAAAAGCGGGGAACACCACTTATTCCGAATAAGGGGATGTGACATGATTATTGTCGCATCCTCTTTTTTAGTCTACTCTGATTACTTAGAAAAAAGAGCGATTTATCATGTATCCGGAGCAGATTTTTCTCTCTATCGTCCTTTTATTTTTCTTATGTCTTCTATTTGTTATAATAAAAGAGAAATGGGGGAATTGTTGATGACGATTGAAGAAGCAATAGAATGGATCCATAGTCGATTACCATTTGGTTCACGTCCTGGTCTTGACCGAGTCGAAGCTTTATTAGAAGTGGTAGGTCATCCGGAGAGGAAAGTAAAAACGATCCATATCGCTGGAACAAACGGAAAAGGGTCTACTGTAGCCTATTTGAGAAGCCTATTAGAAGAAGCTGGTCTGATAGTTGGAACGTTTACTTCACCTTATATCGAAACGTTCAATGAACGGATTGCAATCAATGGCAAAAGTATCCCAGACAATGACTTGATCCAGCTTGTAAAAAAATATCAGCCGCTGATCAAACAACTTGATCAATTTGAAGCAGTAGCTGGTATCACTGAATTTGAGACATTAACAGCCATGGCATTTGATTATTTTTTGATGAAGAAAGTAGACGTAGCGATTATTGAAGTGGGCTTAGGTGGCTTATTGGATTCTACCAATGTAGCTGTACCGATGCTAACTGGAATAACAACGATTGGGCTTGATCATACCGAGATACTTGGAGAGACGATTGAAGAAATCGCTGCGCAAAAAGCAGGAATCATCAAACAAGGCGTTCCAGTTGTCACAGGAAACATCGGCCCAGAAGCTTTTAATGTCATCAAACAAACAGCTAAAGAAAAAAATGCGATGCTTTATGTATACGGGGAAAATTATAAAATAAACTATCTGCATCCTGATGAGACTTGGGGAGAAGTATTTGAATTCTTTAATGAAGCAGGGAAAATCCCTCAACTAACCACGCCGCTTTTAGGGCAACATCAAGCTGAAAATGCAGGAGTAGCCATCGAATTGTATTTTGTTTACTGTCAATTGGAAAAGCTGCCTTTCCGAGAAAAAGATGTTTTGAAGGGGTTGAAGAAATCTCGATGGCCAGGAAGAATGGAGCGTTTGAGTAACGAGCCATTAGTTGTTTTAGATGGTGCCCATAATACGCATGCAATGAACCGGCTTGTTGAGAATTTGAAAAAAGAATTCAAAGGATATCAAATCAACATTTTGTTTTCCGCCTTACGAACTAAAAATGTTAGAGAAATGCTAGAACGACTGCAACAAGTACCAAATGTCCATATTTATTTGACGACCTTTGAACATCCAAAAGCCATCGAATTAAGTGAAGTATCAGATTTAGCAAGTGAGAGAGTATCAATCGTTTCATTGTGGCAATTCGGATTAGCAGATATATTGGAAAAGATGACAAATGAAGATGTATTAGTTGTGACCGGTTCGCTTTATTTCATTTCAGAAGTTCGTCATTTATTAATACAATTAGGAGGAGACCATGAAGTATAATGCAGTGATTTTTGATATGGATGGTTTATTGTTTGACACAGAGTTAGTATATTACGAGGCTTCACAAGTAGTAGCAGATAGGATGGGTTTTCCATATGATAAAGACCTGTATTTAAAATTCTTAGGTGTTTCCGATGAAGAAGTGTGGGCGAATTATCATATGATTTTTGCGGAATTCGGTAAAACAAGCGTACAAAGATTCATAGACGATTCATACCAGGAAACGCTTGAGCGCTTTTCAAAAGGAGCCGTACAAATGAAGCCCGGTGTGTTGGAACTCCTCTCTTTTTTAGAAGAACATCAGATTCCCAAAGTTGTCGCTTCCAGTAACCAACGAGCTGTCATTGAACTTTTATTGAAGAAGAACAATCTGTTTGAACGATTTGAGACGATTGTTTCCGCAGAGAATGTCCAACGAGCAAAACCAGATCCGGAAATTTTTTTATTAGCCAATCAGAAATTAGGTACAGCTAAGAAAGAAACATTGATTTTAGAAGATTCACAAAATGGTATTTTAGCAGCTTCTGCGGCTGAGATCCCTGTAGTCATGGTTCCAGATTTGCTTCCGCCTTCCCAAGAATTGATCAAAAAAACGGCTGGGGTCGTTTCTTCTTTGCATGAAATCCCTGCATTGATAAAATAAAAATCCATCTCTTTTCGTATCTTATTTTAGAAAAGATAGAAAGGAGATGTTTTTTTGGAAAAACGATTGATCAAAGAAGTACCAACTAGCTCTTTACCAAGGGAACGTATGGAAATTTATGGAGCTGAAGCTTTATCGGATCAGGAGCTTTTAGCAATTTTACTGCGTACTGGTCAGCACCCTCATAGTGTGATGTCGATTGCCGGCAATCTGTTAAAAACGTTTGGAGGATTGGCTTCTTTACGACAGGCTACTTTGCATGAGTTAGAAGAGATTCGAGGGATAGAACGTGTGAAAGCAATCGAAATCAAAGCCTTGATCGAGTTAGGCCGCCGCATTCAGACGGACCAAGAAAGAGCATCTCCCGCCATTCGTACTAGCTATGAACTGGCACAACAATTGATTCTGGAAATGAAAGATCACAAACAGGAACATTTGATTTGTATTTATTTGGACACGAAGAATCAAGTGATCTTAAAAAAGACAGTGTTCATCGGTTCGCTGAATCAGTCAGTCGCTCATCCTAGAGAAATATTCCATTATGCCGTACGTTACTGCGCGGCAAGAATCGTTTTAGCACATAATCATCCTTCTGGTAATGTTATTCCATCACAACAGGATATGAATTTTACTAAAAGGATACAAAAGTGCGGAGAAATGATGGGTATCACTGTACTGGATCATTTGATCATCGGACGTAAACGATATTTTAGTTTGAGAGAAGAAGGATTAATGGAAGAGAAGTAAGTTGCTTTCTTGCAAAAAAAATGAAGCAAGTGTACAATTATATTGTAATTTTGTTTGGGAATAGAAGTTGAAACATCTGTTGCACCTCTATCGTACACGAGCAATGTTACAATTTAAATAAGTGCTTTTGGCACGAGGAGGATATTATTATGGAAAACGGAACAGTAAAATGGTTCAACGCTGAAAAAGGATTTGGATTTATCTCACGTGAAGATGGAAGCGACGTATTCGTACACTTCTCTGCTATCCAAGGTGACGGATTCAAAACATTAGAAGAAGGTCAAGCAGTGACTTTTGACGTTGAAGAATCAGACCGTGGCCCACAAGCTGCAAACGTTGTAAAAGCTTAATTTTATCTGTAAATCAAATTGATGGTAGGCATCAATTTTTACGAGAGAACAAAGCGAGTAACAAAAATACCTGCCACAAGAGGAAATTTCTCTTGTGGCAGGTATTTTTTGTATGAAAAAGTAAATAAATTTTAAGAGGTTGTGAAAAAGCTGCCCTGTATCAAGCAATAAGAACAGCCAAATAAAAACAACTTGTCCTGTTTTCCGTTCGGTTTCTCTTATACTCAGGTCAGGGCACTAATTTCACACCCTCTTACTTATTCTTCATCTGGTGTCATGACCATCGGTAAAATCATTGGATGTCTTTCTGTACGTTCGAATAAGAATGGCTGAAGTGCGCCAGTCATCGCTTCTTTCAATTTATATTCTGAACAGTCAGGTCCATTTAAACATTCTCTTAAAGCATGGAATAAGATTCGCTGAGCTTCATTGATCATTTCTCCTGATTCTCGCATGTAGACAAATCCACGAGAGAGAATATCTGGACCAGCCAAGATTTCTTTTTTCTTGATATCTACTGTTGCAACAGCTAATACAAGACCTTCTTCTGAAAGCAAGTGACGGTCACGTAAAACGACATTACCGATATCGCCGATCCCGCTACCATCGATATACACATCTCCAGCCACAAAATGCCCAGCAGGACGTGCAGAATCGCTAGTTAACGCTAAAACATCGCCATTTTCCATGATGAAGCAGTTTTCTGCAGGAACACCTACATCTTGTGCTAGAGAAGCATGGACTTTCAGCATGCGGAATTCTCCATGGACAGGGATAAAATATTTTGGTTTCATCAAGCGAAGCATCAATTTTTGTTCTTCTTGTCCACCGTGACCGGAAGTATGGATGTTATTGATTTTTCCATGGATTACTTCTGCGCCAGCTTCAGACAGCAAGTTGATCAAATGATTGACACTTGTTGTATTACCAGGGATAGGTGAACTTGAAAAGATCACTGTATCGTCTGGCTGGATTTGGATTTGACGGTGGGTACCATTTGCAATACGGCTCAAAGCGGCCATCGCTTCCCCTTGAGAACCTGTACATAGGATCATCGTTTCGTTAGCAGGCAAGCGATTGATTTCATGTGCATCTACAAATGTGCCGTCTGGAACTTTGATATATCCTAAACGTTGGCCATTGACAATGGCATTTTCCATGCTACGTCCGAAAACAGCGATTTTACGACCAGTCGCCACAGCGGCATCTGCTGCTTGCTGCAAACGGAAGATATTAGAAGCAAAGCTGGCAAAAATAATACGACCTTCGATTTTTGAAAAGATCTTCAAGATAGAATGACCAATCGTTTTTTCTGATTTAGTAAATGTTGGAATCTCAGCATTTGTACTATCAGATAAAAGGCACAAGACACCTTCTTCCCCGATACGAGCCATTTTATGCAAGTTTGCTGGTTCGCCGACGGGAGTGAAATCAAACTTGAAGTCTCCAGTCGCTACGATATTACCAGAAGGTGTTTTTACCACGATCCCTAATGCGTCTGGGATACTATGAGTCGTTCTGAAAAAGCTGACAGAAGTTTTTCTAAAACGAATAATCGTATCTTCATTGATTTCATGAAGCTCTGCCTCTCGAAGCAAGCCATGCTCATCTAATTTGTTCGTGATCAACGCTAATGCGAGAGGACCAGCATAGATAGGAATATTTGCTTGTTTTAGCAAGTAGGGTATTCCGCCGATGTGGTCTTCATGTCCGTGAGTAATCACTAGGGCTTTTACTTTGTGCAAGTTTTGTATGATGTAGCTGTAGTCGGGAATGACATAGTCAATTCCAAGTAGATCGTCTTCCGGGAACTTGATCCCGGCATCAATCAAAATGATTTCATCTTGGAATTGTACCCCATACGTATTTTTCCCGATTTCACCTAATCCACCAATAGCAAAGACGCCTGTCTCATTATTTTTGATGGAAAGTTTCATATTAAAACTCCACTAATGAGAAATCAGCATTTTCTTTTTCGTATTCTAGATGACTTCCTTCTAGAAGTTGAACGAATTCAATATTGTATGGGGTATTTTCTTCCACACGTTGGCGAGCGTCTACATCGCTTTTTGCCTCAATGTAAAGAGATTTTGTTTCTTCCCGTTTAGGGTTACGTACTTTTGTTTCTTGATAATAAACTTTATAGATCATTGTTTTGTCTCCTTTATCTGCGTAAAGCAGTGATTTAGCTAGTTGATTTTTTTAGACAACACAAAACGAGGGGACAAGCCACCTAGTTTTTCATATGCTTTGACTAGAATACTGGATTCGAGTCAAAGAGACAAGCCTCGTTTTTGCTCATCTGTTCGGATATTTTTTCAACCGTACCTTCTGTATAAAAAATATACAACAATTAATTGTTATTCTAGCATAAAACAGCAAATAAGTATAGAAATCAACTAGATTGAAAGAAAAAATCAACGTTTATCATTTTACTATAATCATAATGACTTTTTTATGAGAGAAGTGTTCTATTAATAGGTTCGTTGTGCTATCATTTTTAGTAATGAAAATGTAACAAAAGATTAAAAGGAGATGAGAAAGTGAAACTAATGTGGCATTATACCATGCGTTATAAGAAATTCTTGTTTTTCAATTTTATATGCGTATTCGGTTTTATTTTGATTGAATTAGGACTTCCTACGATTTTAGCACGTATGATTGATGTAGGAATCCGCAATGATGATTTTGATTATGTGAAACAGCAAGGGATATTTATGATCGTTATTACCGTAATCGGTATTATTTTGAATATCTTGTTAGGTTATTTTGGTTCGAGGATCACGACCAATATCGTAGCAGATATTCGAGATGACTTGTTCGAAAAGATCCAAAGCTATTCGCATCAGGAGTACGAAAATTTAGGCGTATCTTCCTTGATCACTCGTACAACAAATGATGCTTATCAGATCATGTTGTTCCTGCAAAATATTTTACGTATCGGTTTCATGGCGCCGATGATGTTCGTTGTCAGTTTGTACATGGTCATGCGTACAAGTGTGACACTCAGCTTGTATGTAGTAGGCGCATTGCCTTTGCTATTATTGGCGGTCGTAGCGATTGCTAAGGTGTCTGAGCCGTTATCTAAAAAACAACAAAAAAACTTAGATAAAATCAATAGTATCTTGCGGGAAAACCTTTCAGGATTGCGTGTGATTCGTGCCTTCGTCAATGAAAAGTTTGAAGAAAAACGCTTTGCTGTAGTCAATGAGAATTATGCTGCTAGTTCGAAAAGCTTGTTCCGTTTGATGGCTGTTGCACAACCAGGTTTTTATTTCTTATTTAATATCGTGATGGTATTGATCATTTGGAGCGGGGCAGTGCAAATCGATGCTGGCGAACTTCGGGTAGGAGATTTGATTGCATTTATCGAGTATATATTCCATGCCTTATTCTCATTCATGTTATTTGCCAGTGTGTTCATGATGTATCCAAGAGCAGCCGTTTCAGCTGGACGTATCCAAGAGGCACTAGATGCCAAACCTTCTATTGTAGAAGATCCAAATGGTATATCAGATACGAAGACTAAAGGGTATATCGAATTTCAAAATGTAACATTTGCTTATCCAGGCCATTCGCAAGAGCCAGTGATTCGAAATGTCAGTTTTACAGCCTCTCCAGGAGAAACCGTTGCTTTTATTGGAAGTACCGGTAGCGGAAAATCTACGTTGATTCAATTGATTCCTCGCTTTTATGATGTGAGTGAAGGAAAGATCTTGGTCGACGGAGTAGACGTGAGAGATTATCGGTTAAGCAAGTTGCGAGACAAGATTGGATTTATTCCGCAAAAAGCGCTGCTATTTACTGGAACGATTGCCGATAATTTGCGATACGGGAAAGAAGATGCCACACAAGAAGAAATGGAACGTGCAGCTGAGATTGCTCAAGCTTCAGAATTCATTTCTCGAAAACCAGATGGATTTGACGAACATTTATCAGAAGGTGGTTCCAATTTTTCAGGCGGACAAAAACAACGATTGGCAATAGCCAGAGCCATCATACGCCGTCCGGAAATCTATATTTTTGATGACAGCTTTTCTGCATTAGATTATCAAACGGATGCGAAGTTACGTGCTCGTCTGAAAAAAGAAACAACAGAGTCTACTGTATTGATCGTAGCACAACGTGTGGGAACGATCATGCATGCAGATAAGATCATCGTATTAAATGAAGGAGAAGTCGTCGGTATGGGGACACATCGGGAGTTATTGGAAAAATGCCCGATTTATTATGATATTGCCGCTTCTCAATTATCAAAGGAGGAACTAGCATGAAAAAAACCTTTTCTTCCTTAAAACGTTTAGCTCGATATATCAGACCGTATCGTGGGACTTTTCTTCTAGTGATCCTATTTACAGTTCTGACAGTGGCTTTCAACGTGGCTTTGCCATATGTTACAGGACTTCCTACTACAGAAATCAGTCGTAATATTGCCAATGGCGAATCAATCAATTTTTCTTATATATTCAAATGTCTTATTTGGATCACAGTGGTCGGAATAGGGTATTGTATTTCGCAATTGCTTTCTGGGGTTTTGATGACAAATGTCGTTCAAAGTGCCATGCATGATTTGCGAAGAGACATAGAAGAAAAAATCAATCGTCTTCCGGTTTCTTATTTCGATAAAAACCAGCAAGGAAATATTTTGTCTCGTGTGACGAATGATGTAGATGCAGTCAGCGGTGCTTTACAACAAGCTTTTATTGGTATCGTAAATGCGATATTGGGAATTACGTTGGCTGCAGCAATGATGTTTTATATCCAGCCGATGATGGCGCTGATCTCTATGATCATGATTCCAACATCGTTCTGGATCTCCAAACGAGTGATCAATGCTTCGCAGAAATATTTTCAAAGCATGCAGAATTCGCTTGGTGAGCTAAACGGCTACGTTCAAGAAAATATGACAGGTTTCAGTGTATTGAAAGTATACGGACGCGAAAAAGAAACATTGGAAGGATTCAAAAAAGTAAATCATAGCTTGAAATACTTTGGGTTCCGCGCAGCGTTCATTTCTGGGTTGATGATGCCATTAGTCCAACTAACTGCCTATGCTACTTATATTGGTATGGCTGTTCTAGGAAGTTTCTATGTTATTACTGGAGCAATCGTTGTTGGTCAACTTCAGGCGTTCATCCAATATATTTGGCAAATCAGCCAGCCGATGGGGAACGTGACACAATTGTCTTCTGTTTTGCAAAGTGCATCAGCGGCAACAAAACGTGTATTCGAGATTTTAGATGAGCCAGAAGAAAAAGAAAACAAAGTAGATGTTTCACTGCCAGAAACGATTTTAGGAGATGTGACATTCGATCATGTCGATTTTGCGTATGATCCGAAGAAACCATTGATTCAAGATTTGAACTTTGAAGTGAAAGCAGGTCAAACCGTGGCTGTCGTCGGTCCAACCGGTGCCGGCAAGACGACCTTGATCAATCTATTGATGCGTTTTTATGACGTAGACAAAGGAGCTATCAGGATCGACGGGATTGATACCAAATCAATGAGCCGTAGTGATGTCCGTTCCCTGTTTGGTATGGTCTTACAAGATGCATGGCTCTATCAAGGAACGATTGCCGATAATATCCGTTTTGGAAAGCTTGATGCGACAGATTATGAAGTAGTAGATGCTGCAAAAACAGCAAACGTAGACCATTTTATCCGGACAATGCCAGATGGATATGAGATGGCCATCAATGCTGAGGGAGACAATGTGTCTTTAGGACAAAAACAGTTGCTGACGATTGCCCGAGCAGTGGTTTCAGATCCTAAAATTTTGATTTTGGATGAAGCGACAAGTTCAGTAGACACTCGTTTAGAAGCGTTGATTCAAAAAGCGATGGATCGCGTGATGGAGGGGCGGACAAGTTTTGTCATTGCTCACCGTTTATCGACGATACGCGATGCAGATCTGATTCTAGTGATGGACCAAGGTCAGATCATTGAAAAAGGAACACATGAGAGTTTATTGGCACAAGGCGGATTTTATGAAAAACTGTATAACAGCCAATTTGCTGAGGAAGCAGGATAAATCATAGAAGGATAAAACAGTTTGAAACTTATTTTTTGTTCTCCTTTCTTGATAATGGTAAAGTAAGGTTATCAAAAAAAGTGAGGGCACGGAGATGGAACAGTTTTTAAATGAAAAAATCACTGAAGCCAAAAGAGAAATTGATCGTTTAACGCACGTCTGTCAGACAAAACCATTTGATTCAGCTGATTTTTTTGAAAATGAGTTTCAAATCGAACGCTTGGCAGCACAAATCGAAGTGTACGAATTAGTTTTGAAGAAAGTAATAGAAGAAAATATAGAGGTACAATAAACAGGTAAAACGTCAGTTTACCAGATAGCGCAAATAGGCATCTGGACTGAGCAGGTTTTACCTGTTTTTTTCTTATAAAATAAATATATGCTATGATACATTTATTCAATAGGATTAGTTTCTACAAAAAAACGAAAGGAGAAAATAGAGATGGAACGGTTTATAGCATCAAATGCTACAGTGATTGGTGACGTGACATTGTCAGAAGATGTGACGATCTGGTATCAAGCAGTTTTACGCGGGGACAGTAATTGGATAAAAGTAGGACAAAGAACGAATATCCAAGATGGTACAATCGTCCATGTCGATCATGATGCACCTGTAGATATTGCGGAGAATGTGACGGTAGGACATCAGTGTATGCTACACGGCTGTACAATCGAAAAAGGGGCGCTGATCGGGATGGGAACCACGATATTGAATCATGCGGTTATTGGTGAGAATAGTTTGATTGGTGCTGGATCATTAGTAACAGAAGGAAAAGTTATTCCTCCTAATGTCTTGGCTTTTGGTCGTCCAGCTAAAGTGATCCGCCCTTTGACAAAAGAAGAAATACAAAAAAACAAAGAAAACATCCAGCATTATGTCGAAATAGGTCGGATGCATGCGCAAGGAAAATTCAAGGAGAAAAGATAGGCAGTAGCATCCATAAAAATAAAAAAAGGATGGTCAGTTTGAGCTGGCCATCCTTTTTTATTTGGTTTAGATAAGAAGTCTTAAAAAACTTCCTTTGAAACAGATTAATTTAATGAAGAACTGTTTTCCATGACTTCATCGATCAATCCATATGCTTTTGCTTGTTCAGCTGTCATATAGTTGTCACGGTCTGTATCTTTTTCAATCACTTCAAGCGGTTGGCCAGTGCGTTCAGCTAAAATTTTGTTTAAGCGTTCGCGTGTTTGTAAAATATGACGTGCCGCAATTTCGATTTCAGTTGCTTGACCTTGAGCGCCGCCAAGAGGTTGATGGATCATGATCTCAGCATTTGGTAAAGCAAATCGTTTCCCTTTTGTACCAGCTGTCAGCAAGAAGCTTCCCATTGAAGCAGCCATACCCATAACGATTGTTTGGACATCTGCTTTGACAAAGTTCATTGTGTCGTAGATAGCCATACCTGCTGTAACTGAACCACCAGGAGAATTGATATAAAGATAGATATCTTTTTCAGAATCTTGAGCATCTAAGAAAAGCAATTGGGCGATGATCGAATTAGCAAGATCATCAGTTACTTGACCGCTTAACATGATGATACGGTCTTTCAATAAACGTGAGTAGATATCGTAAGCTCTTTCGCCTCGTGATGATTGTTCAATGACTGTAGGAATTAAATTCATAATAGAGTTCCTCCTTGGTTTCGTTTAGAAATAGTGTACCATAATTTAGTTTCTAATACCTAAAAAGTAGTATACATTTTTGGTCAAAAAAGGTCAAATAAAAAACTTAGGCAAATTAGTCGCATAAACCTGCTTTATGGTATGATAAGCAGAGAAGCAAAACAAGGAGGAACAACAGATTGATAGTTGGTATTACCGGTCTTATCGGCGTGTTGACGGGTGCTGTAGTTGTCTATATCGGCATGATACTGCAAATGCGTCACTTGGAAAATAAAGAACAGCGTAGACGTGAATTGGAATTGAAAGTCAAAGAAATCGAGACGCTGAACCAATTAAATAAAAAGATCAACGAGATCTTGCAAAAACGGACGACGCTGATGGAAGAATATGTCAGCTTTGATGCATTCGATGATTGTTATATCACGATTGACGATTTTGCGTATCTCCAATCATTTTCAGCGCAGAATAGTTTTTATCTGCCAAATTATATTTTAGATGAGCTGTTTAAGAACATCTCCCATCGAAAAGTGATTTTATCTCCAGATGAAACAATGAAGATTGGTGGATATGCTTATAAAGGCGGACGCGTGATTTTAGAGAATTTTACGGATAGTTTGACTGAAATGATCAATGAAAAAAAAGCACAGTTGAAGACTATGACGCGCCAGCCGATTGGTTTCTTCTCGAAAGATGATGTTTGGAGCTGATATTTTGAAGTATTGCCGTTGCACATGAGAGCGTGGCAATGCTTTCTTTTTTTCTTAATGATACAATAGAACTGAACGGAGTGAAGAAAGATGTTACAAATCTATGCTCATCGCGGAAGCAGCGGTACCCACCCAGAAAATACCCTTCCTGCATTTGCAGAAGCTGTACGAGTAGGTGCAGATGGTATCGAACTAGATGTTCATCTAAGCAAAGATGGTTATTTGATCGTTATGCATGACGAAGAAGTGGATCGGACGACTAACGGTAAAGGGCTGATTCGAGAAAAAACATTGGAAGAACTCAAAAAATTGAATGCAGGAGGCAAATTCAGCAAAGAATTTCCAGCAGCTAAAGTCCCTGAATTGAAAGAAGTTTTAGGACTGCTTCTCCAAAAAAATTACCGAGGGATGCTAATGATCGAAATTAAAACTGATCAGTATGAATATCCCGGTATCGAAGAAAAATTAGCCGAAACATTAAAAAGCAGAGATTGGCCTTTTCAACATGCATATTGCAGCTTTCATTTGGCTTCTTTGGAAAAAATCGCGTTATTGGAACCAGAGATACAGTTGGACTTATTGATGAGTACTTCTGATAAAAAGATCCAACTAGCAGCAGAAACCCCTTATATAGAAGGAGTACATCCAAAAAATACTTGGTTGTTCGAACATCCAGGCCAAGCAGCTGATTTTCCAAAAGCAATTCGTGCATGGACGATCAACGATGAAGAAGAAATGGCCAAATGTCAAAAACTCAAAATAGATGGAATAATAACTGATTTTCCGGAGAAAGCTCTTCGGTGGAAACAAACAACGAAAAGTAGGTAAAATATGGAAAAAGTATTAGTGATCGTCGGTCCGACAGCAGTCGGTAAAACAGCGCTAAGTGTGGAACTCGCACAACTATTTGGTGGAGAGATCATCAGCGGTGATTCATTGCAAATCTATAAAAATCTGGATATCGGTACAGCAAAAATCAAAGAAGAAGAGATGAATGATGTTCCGCATCATTTGATTGATGTGATCGAACCTACTCAACGTTACTCAGCCGCTGATTTTCAGCATTCAGGTCGACAATTGATTACTGAGATTGCGAATCGAGAGCATCTACCTATCATAGCTGGTGGCACGGGTCTGTATATCCAATCCCTTCTATACGATTACCAGTTAGGGGCGACAGAAGAAGCGAATCCTGAGATTAGAAAAAAGTATGAAACGTTAGCCGAGACAATTGGTTCCCAAGCGTTATGGAATCAGTTGAAAGAAAAAGACCCGGCAGCTGCTGAGAAAATCCACTGGAACAATCAACGCAAAGTGATAAGAGCTCTGGAAGTTTTGGAGACGACAGGGCATAGTATCACGGCACCTAAAGAAGAGCCAAAGCGATTATATGATTACCTCATGATTGGGTTAGATACGAAGCGTGATATCCTGTATGATCGAATCAATCACAGAGTCGATTTGATGCTAGCAGAAGGCTTGGTAGCAGAAGCACGTAAGGTATATGAGCTTGGAGAAGTCCAAGCCAGTCAAGGAATTGGATATAAAGAATTTTTCCCTTATTTTGAAGGGAAAGAAACATTGGAAGAAGCAACAGAACAAGTCAAACTACATTCGAGAAGATACGCGAAACGTCAGTTAACGTGGTTTCGTAACCGTTTGGATGCACAGTGGTTTGATCTTATAAGTGAGCCAAATCAAAAAAGTCAGATTGAGCAAACAATCAAAAAATGGCTGGAGGCGGAATAAAATGGAAGAAAAAGTGATCATCGTAGGGGTAGAAACCGAAGCAAACCAGCGTTACTTTTCAGAGTCAATGGAAGAGCTAGTTCAGCTGACGAACACCGCATCAGGAGAAGTCGTATTCACAATTACACAGAAAAGACCACAAGTAGATCGGCAAACGATTATCGGTAAAGGGAAAGTACAAGAATTAGTTCAACAAGCAGATGCGCATGAAGCGGATTTGATCATCTTTAACCATGAGCTGACTCCGAGACAGAGCCAACTGATTACGGATGCTGTTGGCCTTCCGGTGATTGATCGAGTACAGCTGATCCTAGATATTTTTGCGATGCGTGCTCGTTCGAAAGAAGGAAAGCTGCAAGTTGAACTTGCTCAGTTAGAATATCTTCTGCCTCGTTTAGTGGGGCAAGGGAAAACATTGTCTCGTCTTGGTGGTGGGATTGGAACAAGAGGACCAGGTGAAACAAAGTTAGAAACAGACCGTCGACATATACGGAATAAAATTTTTGCTGTTAAGAAAGAATTGAAAGAAGTAGAAGCCCATCGAGAGCGCAACCGTCAAAAAAGAAAAAACAGTGAGATTTTTCAGATTGGTCTTATAGGCTACACGAATGCTGGGAAATCAACCATCTTGAATTTATTGACACAAGCGGATACTTATTCAAAAGACCAGTTGTTTGCAACGTTAGATCCATTGACTAAAAGATGGCGTTTTGCTGAAGGATTTGAGATTACAGTAACAGATACCGTCGGGTTCATCCAAGATCTGCCTACGCAACTGATCGATGCTTTCCATTCTACACTAGAAGAAAGTCAGAATATGGATCTTTTGTTGCATGTAGTCGATGCCAGTTCTCCAGATCGCATTTTACAGGAGCAGACTGTACTAAAATTGATGGATGAATTGAATATGAAAGAAATGCCGATACTGACTGTTTACAATAAGGCAGACCAGATTGATCCAGCGATGTTTACGCCCACATTATTCCCTAATGTCTTGATTTCTGCTCAAACGAAAGAAGGGAAGACGGCATTGATCGAAGCAATCAAACGTCAACTGATGGAACTGATGACACCTTATACACTGTCTGTGCCAAGCAATGAAGGACAGAAATTAAGTGAGTTGAGAAGACAAACGATGGTTTTGGACGAAGCCTACATGGAAGAATCAAACGAGTATGAAGTGAGAGGCTTTGCAAAAAATGATTCAAAATGGTTGAGAAAAAGCAAATAAAATTTTGTTTTTTTACAATAAAAATCACTGGGAAAGAATAGCATAGTACAATAAAAGTAAAAGGTATCTGGTACGAAAATCAACTAGATACCTTTTTTTGCGTTCATGTTTTTTGTTATTTTATAAAAAAATAGAGGTCTCATGTTAGAAAACCTAACATATGCAGTTGACAATATTTTTTTTAATTGGTACACTTTAGCCAACTTATAAAACGAAAGGGGACGTCTGATGGGAGAAAAGGAATTGCGCCGATCTATGTCCGTATTTCCAATTGGTACAGTTATGAAGCTGACTGATTTGTCTGCTCGGCAAATTCGTTACTATGAAGAACAAGATTTAGTTCATCCGGAACGAAGTGAAGGAAATCGCCGCATGTATTCGTTGAATGATATCGATATGCTGCTTGAGATCAAAGATTATCTTTCAGACGGGTTAAACATGGCTGGGATCAAACGTGTATACGAAATGGCACAGGCGAAAAAACAAGAAGCAAAAAGCAAGAAGCCGTTGACAGATCATGACGTTCGACAAATTTTTCGTGATGAGATTTTGGCGCAAGGTGGGTTAAGCAAAACAGGTCATTATCAGTCGCAAGGATTGCAAAGACAATTCTTTGACTGAATAAATTAAAAAAGGAAGAGGGATACCATGGTAAAGAAACAGATAACAGGTGAAGAGATCAAACGAATCATTGAGGAAGAAAACGTACGATTTTTACGATTGATGTTCACAGACATCTTAGGTACGATCAAAAATGTAGAAGTTCCAGTTAGTCAGATCGATAAAGTGTTAGAAAACAAAATGATGTTTGACGGTTCTTCGATTGAAGGATTTGTTCGAATTGAAGAAAGCGATATGTATTTGTATCCAGATCTCTCCACTTGGATGATCTTCCCATGGGAAAGTGCTCATGGAAAAGTTGCTCGTTTAATTTGTGATATCTATAATCCGGATGGGACACCGTTTGCCGGCGATCCTCGCGGGAATTTGAAACGAGCATTGAAAGACATGCGCGACCTTGGTTTTACCTCTTTCAATTTAGGACCTGAACCAGAATTCTTCTTATTTAAATTAGATGAAGACGGTGGAATCACGACGACCTTGAATGATAAAGGTGGTTATTTTGATTTTGCACCAACAGATTTAGGTGAAAATTGCCGCCGAGACATCGTGTTGGAATTAGAAAGCTTAGGCTTTGAAGTGGAAGCTTCACATCATGAAGTAGCGCCAGGACAGCATGAAATTGACTTTAAATATGCAGATGTGGTAGATGCTTGTGATAATATCCAAACCTTCAAGCTCGTTGTCAAAACGATTGCACGCAAGCACGGACTTCACGCAACTTTCATGCCGAAACCGTTATTTGGAATCAATGGTTCTGGTATGCATTGCAATATGTCTTTGTTCAATGATGAAGGTAATGTCTTCTATGATAAAGACGGTGAATTGGAACTAAGTGAAACAGCGTATCATTTCTTAGGCGGGTTGCTGAAACATGCTCGTGCCTATACAGCCGTTTGCAATCCAACAGTCAATTCTTATAAACGTCTCGTTCCAGGTTATGAAGCGCCTGTTTATGTCGCATGGAGCGGTCGTAATCGTTCGCCATTAGTACGTGTACCAGAATCTCGCGGTTTATCCACACGTTTGGAATTGCGTTCAGTTGATCCATCTGCAAACCCATACTTGGCAATGGCAGTGTTGTTGCAAGCAGGACTAGACGGTATCCGTAATCAGATCACACCGCCAGCCGCTGTTGACCGTAACATTTATGTCATGGATGAGGAAGAAAGAGAAGCTGCACATATCCAAGACTTACCTTCAACTATCCATAATGCTATCAAGGAATTACGTAAGGATAATGTAATGATTGATGCATTAGGACAACATATCTTCTCAAATTTTGTTGAAGCAAAACGTCTCGAATGGGCGGCATTCAGACAAACTGTTTCCGAGTGGGAAAGAGAACAATATCTAGAACTTTATTAAAACAGGAATAACGTGAATTAGAGGTTGTGAAATCAGCGTTTTGACCTGAGTATTAGAGAAACAAACGGCAAAATAGTTCCTCATATTTTGCCGTTTTTTGAGCTAATACCGAGGGTCAGCTGATTGAACACCGTTTAGTGGAGAGGTTGTGAAAAAGACGTTTAGTTTCGAGTATTAAGAAAAATTTTGTGAAAATGGTTCCTCAAATTTTTGCATAAATTTGGCTTAATACCGAGAAACTGGCTTTTGAACACCGTTTATCAAGAGGTCGTAAGCCTGCCGTTTAACTCTGAGTCACAAGGAACAATTTCCAAAAACAGCTTTTCATGTTTGCTGGATATTGTGACTTGTGAGCGAGGAGTTGGCAGGAGAACACCATTTATTTAGAAATAAGGGGGGGCACGACGTTTGTCGCCCTCCTTATTTTTTTATCTATTGTTTCACTTGAAATTTTTCAGTAAGATTTCCTGATTTGTTTAAGTTTAACGTTAGCCATGTTTATCTCAAGCCTACTATGTGGGTTAAATTTTTTTGCACTCATAAAGGACTTAAGAAATAATTTCTCAAAGGATACCGAAAAAGAAAAATTGTAAGCGGATAGTCTTCATTTGAGTACTTGACTTTCCCTCAGTCAGCTTGTATTATACACCTTGGGCACCCTTTTAAAGGGTCAGAAGTTTACAGAAATTTCGGCTCCCTATTCTTATTGAAGAATAGGGAGCTTTGTTTATTTTCTGAGACTTTTCCTGCACATAAATTAAAAAGGAGTTTTTGAACTTATGACAAAATATATTTTTGTGACCGGCGGTGTCGTTTCATCAATCGGAAAAGGGATTGTTGCAGCTTCTTTAGGACGCTTATTGAAAAACCGCGGCTTAAAAGTAACTATCCAAAAATTTGATCCATACATCAATGTGGATCCAGGGACGATGAGCCCATATCAGCACGGAGAAGTATTCGTAACAGATGATGGTGCTGAAACAGATTTGGATCTGGGCCACTACGAACGTTTTATTGACATCAATTTGAACAAATACTCCAACGTGACGACAGGAAAAATCTATTCTGAAGTTTTGCGTAAAGAACGTAAGGGCGAATACTTGGGAGCAACAGTTCAAGTTATTCCTCATATTACAAATGAGATCAAAGAAAAAATCATGCGAGCAGCTAAAATGACTGATTCAGATGTGATCATTACAGAAGTAGGAGGAACAGTAGGGGATATAGAATCTTTGCCATTCCTTGAAGCACTTCGTCAAATGAAAGCAGATGTCGGTACAGATAATGTTATGTATATCCATACAACATTGATCCCTTACTTGAAAGCTGCTGGAGAAATGAAAACTAAACCAACACAGCACAGTGTAAAAGAGCTACGCGGTTTAGGTATCCAACCGAATATTTTGGTGGTACGTACAGAGCAACCTGTTTCTCAAAGCGTGAAAAACAAATTGGCACAATTTTGTGATGTCGAGCCAGAAGCAGTCATCGAGTCGCCAGATGTAGATACACTTTACTCCATCCCGTTAGTTTTACAAGCACAAGGAATGGATCAAATCGTTTGCGACCATTTGAAACTAGATACACCAGAAGCAGACATGACAGAATGGAAAGAATTAGAAGAACGTGTCTTGAACTTGAAGAAAAAAGTACGGATCGCACTTGTCGGTAAATACGTCGAGTTACCAGATGCATATATCTCAGTAGTTGAAGCGTTGAAACATTCTGGATTCGCCTATAATTCAGATATCGAGATCGATTGGATCAAAGCACAAGAATTAACGAGAGAAAATGTAGAAGAACGTTTGAAAGATGCAGATGGAATCTTAGTTCCTGGCGGTTTCGGCGATCGCGGAGTAGAAGGGAAAATCGAAGCGATTCGTTATGCTCGCGAAAATGACGTTCCGTTTTTAGGGATTTGTCTTGGTATGCAGATGGCTTGTGTCGAATTTGCACGTAACGTCGTTGGGTTGGAAGATGCGGCATCAGCTGAAACGAATCCAGATACAGCAAACAACATTATTGATTTAATGGCTGACCAGGAAAACATCGAGAATTTGGGTGGAACTTTACGCCTTGGATTATACCCATGTAAAATCAAAAAAGGAACGAAGACGGCTGAAGCATATGATGGAGCTGATGTTGTGCAAGAACGCCACCGTCACCGCTATGAGTTCAACAACAAATATCGTCAAATGTTTGAAGAACAAGGGTTAGTCTTTTCAGGTGTCTCACCAGATAACCGTTTAGTAGAAATCGTAGAACTGCCAGAGAAGAAATTCTTTGTGGGATGCCAATTCCACCCAGAATTGATTTCTCGTCCAAATCGTCCGCAAAAATTAATCAAAGCATTTGTCGGAGCATCATTAGCAGATCATGAAACAAAATAATTTTTTAGCTTGATAGAAAGAGAAAAGCAGCAAGAGAAGGGGATAAGCAATTTTCTTGTCACTTTTCTCTTTTTCTGATTTGTTATTATTTATAGGAAAAAAGATAGGAAGTAAAAGACTTTTTTTGAGTAAAGAGCGATTAAGCATTTTATTTTTTGCAAAAAACTTCTTGAAAATTTTCATTTTCATTGATTTTAGTAGAAAACTACCGAAATGTTTGGTAAAATAGGGTCGTTGGTTAAGAATTGTCTTAACAAATTTAGTTTTACAAAACTTAGGAGGAATTTTATTATGCCAGTAGTATCAGGAGCTGAATTTTTAAAAGCTGCTCGTAAAGGCGGTTACGCTGTCGGCGGGTTCAACACAAACAACTTGGAATGGACTCAAGCAATTCTTGAAGCGGCTGAAGCAAAACAAGCACCAGTACTTATCCAAACATCAATGGGTGCAGCTAAATACATGGGTGGTTACAAAATCTGTAAAGATTTGATCACTGATTTAGTTGAAGCAATGAACATCACTGTTCCAGTTGCTATCCACTTAGACCATGGTGACTACGAAGCTGCTTTGGAATGTATCGAACTAGGCTATACTTCAGTAATGTTCGATGGTTCACATCTACCATTCGAAGAAAACTTGAAATTAGCTAAAGACGTTGTTGAAAAAGCACACGCAAAAGGTATCTCAGTTGAATGTGAAGTTGGTTCAATCGGCGGAGAAGAAGACGGAATCATCGGTAACGGCGAATTAGCTGACATCGAAGAATGCAAACAAATGGTTGCTACAGGTATCGACTACTTAGCTTGCGGTATCGGTAACATCCACGGTCAATATCCAGAAAACTGGAAAGGATTAGCATTTGACCACTTACAAGCAATTGCTGATGCTGTAGGTCCAGACATGCCTTTAGTATTACATGGCGGATCAGGTATTCCTCAAGATCAAATCGAAAAAGCTATCTCAATGGGTATCTCAAAAGTAAATGTTAACACTGAATTCCAATTATCATTTGCTGCAGCTACTCGTAAATATATCGAAGCTGGTAAAGATAAAGAAGGTAAAGGATTCGACCCTCGTAAATTATTAGCTCCAGGTAAAGCAGCAATCGTTGAAGATGCGAAAGCTCATATCGACTGGTTTGGTTCAGCTAACAAAGCGTAAGCATCCACATAACAGATACGATGTATAGGAATGGAGAACGACTTTTGAAGTCGTTCTCCATTCTTTTTTACTTAAAACGGCAGACCATGCTCGTTTCTTTTTTTTATCTATGATAAAATACAAGCATATCCATGAAAAAAGATTAATAAACAAGGTGGAAACAGATGAAAAAAATCGTAATCAAAGGAAACCAACCTTTAGCTGGTGAAGTAACGATCAGCGGTGCAAAAAATAGTGCAGTCGCATTGATTCCAGCTGCAATCTTAGCTGATTCCCCAGTGATTTTGGAAGGTGTGCCGGACATACAAGATGTTCATTCATTAATTGAAATATTAGAGATCATGGGCGCAACGGTCCATTTTTCCAACAACATATTAGAAATTGACCCGCGGGAAATCGTATCGGTTCCGATGCCGCACGGAAAAATCAATAGTTTGCGTGCGTCTTATTATTTTATGGGAACACTGCTTGGTAAATTTGGCGAAGCGGTAGTAGGCCTGCCTGGAGGCTGTTATTTAGGTCCTAGACCGATTGATTTACACGTCAAAGGATTTGAAGCTCTAGGTGCTGAAGTGACAAATGAACATGGTGCCATGTATTTACGGGCAAAAAATGAAGGGTTGCATGGCAATCGGATTTTTATGGACGTGGTTTCAGTCGGAGCTACAATCAATGTGATGTTAGCTGCTGTAAAAGCAAAGGGACAGACAGTAATTGAAAACGCTGCACGAGAACCGGAAATCATCGACGTGGCAACTTTACTGAATAATATGGGGGCAAAAGTTCGAGGAGCGGGTACAGATGTGATCCGTATCGAAGGAGTCGAAGCATTACATGGCTGTCGTCATTTCATGATTCCTGACCGTATCGAAGCAGGAACCTATCTGGCATTAGCAGCTGCAGCAGGAAAAGGTATCAAAGTGAAAAATGTGATTTTTGAACATTTGGAAAGTTTTATAGCAAAATTGCAGGAAATTGGCGTCCATATGAAAATCAGCGAAGATGAAATCGAAGTTTACCCCTCAAAAGAATTAAAAGCCGCAAATATCATGACCTATCCTTATCCAGGATTTGCCACAGATCTGCAGCAACCACTCACTGCGTTGCTATTGATGACCGTAGGCACTTCAGAAATCATCGATACGATCTATGCGAAACGGGTGAATCACGTGCCTGAATTAGCTCGAATGGGCGCTGATATTACCGTGGAAGGAAATATGATCATCGTGAATGGTCCAAATAAACTTCACGGGACAGAAGTCGTGGCTTCCGATCTTCGGGCAGGTGCTTGTTTAGTGATTGCCGGACTATTAGCAGAAGGAACAACGACGATTTATAACGTAGATTATATCTTACGCGGTTATGATCATATTATCGAGAAACTAACAGCCTTAGGGGCATCAATCGAAATGATAGAGGAAGTGGGAGCTGAATGAGCGATTATTTGACAATGGCAGAACTAGAGAACAAAACGTTAAAAGAAGTTTATAGTTATGCCAAAGAATTTAAAATTCCTTATTACAGTAAGATGAACAAAAAGGAATTATCTCTAGCTGTGATTCGTGCACAAGCTGAGAAACAAGGATTTTATTATATGGAAGGGATATTAGATATCGTTGGTCAAGATGGTTACGGTTTTTTACGGCCAATTAACTATGGACCAAGTGCAGAAGATATCTATATTTCTGCCTCACAAATCAGACGATTCAGTTTGAGAAATGGGGACAAAGTGGCAGGAAAAGCCCGTCCACCTAAAGAATCGGAACGTTATTATGGTTTGATGCACGTGGAAAGCGTTAATGGAAAAGATCCGGAAGAAGCAAAAGAACGTCCGCATTTTCCAGCCTTAACACCTCTTTATCCGCAAAGACAGCTTCAACTGGAAACAACACCGCAAAGACTATCTACCCGAATGATCGATATCTTCTCTCCAATCGGTTTTGGTCAGCGTGGATTGATCGTCGCACCACCAAAAGCAGGGAAAACTTCTGTATTAAAAGAAATCGCAAATGGTATCACCGAAAACTATCCGGAAGTAGAATTGATCGTTCTACTGATTGATGAACGTCCGGAAGAAGTAACGGATTTAGAACGAAGCGTGAAAGGCGACGTGGTATCTTCTACATTTGATCTGCAGCCGCAAAACCATACTCGAGTTTCTGAATTAGTATTGGAACGCGCCATGCGTTTGGTCGAAGATAAACGAGATGTCGTTATCTTGATGGATAGTATTACTAGACTTGCTCGGGCCTATAACTTAGTCGTTCCACCAAGCGGACGTACATTGAGTGGCGGGATTGACCCAGCCGCATTGTATAAACCTAAGAAGTTTTTCGGGGCGGCAAGAAACATCGAAGAAGGTGGCAGTTTGACGATTTTAGCGACCGCTTTAGTCGATACAGGAAGCCGCATGGATGACGTGATCTATGAAGAATTCAAAGGAACTGGAAATCTAGAATTACAACTTTCACGCGAGTTATCCGAACGTCGGATCTTCCCAGCCATCGATATCAAAAAATCAGGTACCCGAAAAGAAGAATTATTGATGCCAAGTGAAGAACTAGAAGAAATTTGGAAACTTCGAAAAAATATGACTGGAGATTCATTAGAATATACGGAACAACTGATCCGCTTTTTGCGTAAAACAAAAAACAATCAGCAATTTTTCAAAGAATTTCAAGATGTCTCCTTTGGTAAAAAAAATCCGACCAGAAATCTGAAAAGATAATTGCAACCTTGACTGAAACATGTTAAGATGTTAATGTTGTAAATCGACAAATCAACTCTGGTTCAGCAAATGGAGCAGGGCAAAGGAGCGAAAAAATCATGAAAGAAAACATCCATCCAGATTACCACCCAGTAGTATTCATGGATTCAACAACTGGTTTCAAATTCTTGTCAGGTTCAACAAAAACTTCACAAGAAACAGTTGAATGGGAAGACGGTAATACATACCCAGTCATCCGTGTCGAAGTAACTTCTGACTCACATCCATTCTACACTGGACGTCAAAAATTCACACAAGCAGACGGACGTGTGGACCGTTTCAACAAAAAATACGGTCTCAAAGACGCAAACGCTGCGGAATAATAAAAACGCTGATAACTCAACGTTTAGCAGACTATCCGATAGGGATAGTCTGTTTTTTTCGTTTTTGACCATAATGAATAGATGGATATCGTTACTCAAAAATGGGTGGGATACAGTAAATTTTTTCGAATTTTATTAAATCAAATTTAAATTCATTGATTAAACTATCCATCTCTAATAATTCTAGTCCTTGTAAAATTTTCATTATTCGTTTTCGTCCTTTGATGCTATCTCCTTCTATATGACAGATTAATGCCTTATAAAATTGAATGGATATCTGAGTATCTTTTGCAAACAATAATCTATGATGAGTAGCTTCAAATTTTTGTAAGTATTGTTTAGAAAAGTGAATATTTTTGCGTTCTAACATTAAAAGGAAAGCATTATTATAAAGACTGGATAATATCGGATGAAATATTTCAAAATCGTTGTATTTTTCAATTTTGCGTTCGATTTCTGTAAGCCTTTGGGAAATATAGTTTGTATCAAAAAGAAACAGTAATGAGCTAAAACTGATCATTTCAAATCTTCCCCACTCATTTACTTTTTCTAAATAATTGGCAAAGTGATCCAGGTGTTCTTTATCATTTTTATTCAGCTTACGTTTTTCTATGGGCAGAGTATACCAATCAAAAGTTTTTATGATTAAATAGTTGCGAATATCAACAATGTCTCGTGTAGTATTTGCTTTTTTTCGAATGATTTCTAAAGTATACTTCCGTGATCCTCTATTCTCTCTAGTAGCTTTAATAAAATCTTTTATCTTTTTATTTTTCTTTCGTATGCTATCAAGCTCTAGATATAAGACAAATTCATCCATGGTTATATTCAATTTATCAAGAAATTCCAATAAAATAACAAAAGGTATGCTATTTTTTCCAGTTTCATATCTAGATAATGTATTTCTTGTTGTTATATTGTGAGCTAAATTTTTTTGAGAGATACCTCTTTCTACACGCAACTTCTTAAGCAATTCCCCGCTATCCATATCACCGCTCCGTTCTTTTATAATTGTTATGCGCAAATTAATCACAAAATGAAAATAATACGTATTTTTAATCATAATAACATAGTAGATAAAATAAAAACACGGGAGGTGTGTATTTAATATTGAAAATCGGAGATAGGTTGTTACTTGGATGGTGGATAGATTGTCGATCGATTATTTATCCCAGTTCTAAATGTTTCTGCAAGCAAAGTAGTTAATTCTAAGACAACAAATGAAAAAATGATTTCAGATTTTACGGATGAAAAATTAGATATATTCACGAAGTTGTTTGATATTACGGAAACTACAAAGTTAGTAAGTACAATAGTAACTAATGATATGAAGTCAAGATTTCAAATGAATTACGCAATAGAAATATGATTATTCATGTACCAAAAAGCTCGTTGGATTTAACAAACGCAAAAGTTCTACAAGTTACAGAAAATTCAAAGGATTTATATACGATCACGGTGCCCATAGTAGATGATGATTATAATTTATTTAGTAATTTGACGGTTACTTACAGTCAGAATGGAGAAAATGAAGGATATCAAGAAACTATTATTAGTCGAGGGTTGAACAATAAAATTCAAATTGAATCTTATGTAAACGGTAAATTGATGAAATCTGATTTACTTAATGAAGAGTTTTTATCTAACGAGCAAATTAAGAAGGACATGCAAAATGTATAAAAGCAAGGAGTTTTGTTACCTCAGAGTAGAGGTGTTGCTGCTAAAATTGCTTGTATTGTTGTTGTTCTTGGTATTAGTAAATACGTTGCGACTATCATTGCAGGAGCTTGTGTTGCTCCGTGCCCAGCTATACAAGTTATTTGTGCTGCTTGTATTGGAGGTTTTGCAGCTTTAGGCACTGGGACGATGAGTTTCGTAGTGGCTTGTTTTAAACTTTGATTGGATTGATGAGATGTGAAAAAGTCGATTAAAACTAGCAGAATAATTATATCGTTTCTATGTCTCTTTGTAGTAGCATTCTCGTTGATTTTTTTTCAAACAGGCAGATTTGGTATGAATAATATTCTACCTGTGATAAAGACAGAAATGTTAAAATCAAAGCTTGAAGGTTCTGATACTTTTTTATTATATGTAGGTAGACCGACTTGTATTCAATGCCAAGAAATCGAACCTACCGAACCTACCCTTCGGAACATATTAAAAAGTGTAGAAATAAAAGCCAGCTACTATAGAACTGATATAGCTCGAAACGAAGATGAAAAGAGCTTAGAGGAAGTAGCTGAAAAGCTTGATTTAACTGTAGTACCCTCATTATTAATCATTTCTAAAGGTGTTTTAGTTGATAGATTAGATGGTGTTTACACTGAAAAAGCTATTTCTGAATTTTTAGAAAATAATAAAACTATTTTTGAGGAGGATGCATAGTTGTTTATCCCTATATATAGCATGATACTTCTAGGCTTATTTTTAGTATTTTGTCTTTACGCTCTGAAAATACTTCAAAAAAATAATGATGATACGCGACGACAAATAGCACAATTAAGAAAAGATATTGAGTTGATCTTGGAAAAAATTAGGGAAAATAATTAAAATGGTGGATTTACGTTACTTAGATAATTATTCTAAGCGAGTGTTTTTGTTAGCGGTTTCGTTTGTCTCTGGATGCTTTATCAGTCCTAGCGAATTAAAATTAAGTAATTTCAATTTTCGTACATTGACAAATGAGTGCGAGAACAAATTTATTTTTAGCTTATTTACGGATAGTCAAACTATTGATAGGTTATCCAAAGCATATGGACAAAAGTATCTAAACTTGGATTTTCTTGAAAATCAAGGGAAAACTTCATGGTGTGCAGCATACGCTACTACAAATAGCATTAGGGGTGTTAGGAGTGAAGTATAAAAAAATTTCTTCTCTTATTCTAGTAACAATATTATTATGTACGGCTTGTTCTTCTCCCGCTAGTCAACCGAAGAAAAAAGAACTAGAATTATCAAAGGAAGAATGGGAGCAGCTAACTTTTTTTTGTGGAGAATGGGTATATATGGGAGATGAATCAATGTGGACAATCAACGTTGATAAACATTCAATAGACATTTCGTATGATAAACACCAGTTTAATGGTGCTTTCACAGGCATAAAAGTAAATGATGGGTTGACGATATATTGTGAAGATAATCAATGGGCCTACACATTGGATAAGAGAGATGATGAGCGGATATTCGTTATACGCAGTAAGCTAGATTCTGGAACGACTTCAAATGCGATGGGAATAGAGTTAACGAAAAAGCCAAGAAATTAGAATAATTATAAATGAGAGCAAATTCAAGAGTTTGCTATAAGACAAGTGATAAAAACACCATATATTAACGAAATGAAGAGGGGGTATTTCGAAGTAAAAAACCATTTACCTAAAATTAGAAGCTAAGCTTTCCTTTCAAGGAAGGCTTTTTGTTTTGTTATAGAATTGCGATTGTTTATGAGCTGAATCGTTCATTTTGATGACTGAAACACTAGGATGATGGGTCTTTTTCCTCTGTTCATTCATAATATTGAACGGTACAGCTAGCGATGCTATACTGACCTCAGTTCCAAGAAAACGTTAACATTTTTTGTGGGGGAGAGGTTTTATATGAGGTTTGATCAATTGATCGCAGAAGAACTGATTGTTTTCGATCCATCGATAGATTCAAAAGGATCATTATTTGAGCGAATAGGGGATGTGTTGGAAAAAACAAATAAGGTAAGAAATGTTCAAAAAGTCGTTAAGGCACTATTCAAACGAGAGGAGGAGATCTCCACAGGGATAGAAGATGGATTTGGGATTCCCCATGCAAAAAGCAAGTATGTGACAAAACCAGCGCTGTGTTTTTTTCATACAGCCAAATTAACGGACTATAGCGGGATAGACGGAATGCCAATTGAATATATTTTTGCCATCGTAGTTCCTGAAAAATCAGCAGATATGCATCTAGAGATTCTCAGCACACTCTCCAGACGATTGATGAATGCAGATTTTAGAAAGGGAATAAAAGAAGCCACTACGCCAGCAGATATCATCAGACAGATTAGTCAAGAATGAAAATAGTAGAGTCTTTGTCCGAGTAGCGATAGTAAAGAAAAAGGAGGAAAACAACCATGAAAATCGTTGGTGTAACTGCTTGTCCAACTGGAATTGCTCATACTTATATGTCGGCAGAAAAATTAGAAGTAACAGCAAGAAATCTAAACCATCAAGCAAAATTCGAAACACAAGGTGTAAAAACAGAAAATCAGTTATCTGAACAAGAAATCAAAGAGGCAGATGCAATCATTCTTGCAGTAGATAAAGAAATCGAATTGGACCGATTTGCCGGGAAAAAAGTAAAGCGTGTCTCTACAAGCCGAGCAATCAAAGAACCGCAAGTAGTGATAGACGAAGCATTGAGAAATATTGGCGTATTCGTTGTGTCTAATGAAAAAGAACAAGTTGCAAATGAGAAAAAGCCGACAATCTATAATCATTTCATGAATGGTGTGAATTACATGCTTCCATTTGTGATCGCAGGCGGAATCATCATCGCACTGAGTTTTGCCTTTGGGATTACAGCGGCTGATCCCAACTCAGCAGACTATAATGTGTTAGCAGCTGCATTTTCAAGGATCGGAGGAGATACAGCGTTTGCCATGATGGTTCCTGCGTTAGGCGCGGGGATTGCTACATCGATTGCTGGAAAAGCTGGTTTTGCCCCAGGAATTGTTGCCGGATTACTGGCCTCTACAGGTGGTTCAGGTTTTCTTGGCGGAATGATTGGCGGCGTGATAGCAGGGTATATCTGTGATTTTCTGGCAAATAAAATCAGCGTAAAAAAAGAATTTTCTGCTATTTATCAGCTGATTGTCGTTCCCCTTTTATCGATCTTAATAATTGGGCTGTTAATGGTATTTGTGATTGAACAACCAATCACATGGGTGTTGGATGCTTTGACAAATTGGCTGAATAGCTTGGGAAATACATCCGGGCTATTGTTCGGATTACTTATCGGTATCATGATGGCAGCTGATATGGGTGGGCCGATCAATAAATCGATTTCGACTTTCTCAATCGGTTTGATGTCAGCTGGGGTAAATGCACCGATTGCTGCCTGTATGGCTGCAGGAATGACGCCTCCCCTAGGTATTGCTTTAGCCACTTTATTATTCAAACATAAATTTACTAAAGAAGAACGGACTTCAGGACAATCATGCTGGATTTTAGGCGCTTCGTATATTACAGAAGGTGCTATACCGTTTGCGGTATCTGACCCGATCCGCGTGATACCTAGTTTGATGACAGGTTCAGCAGTTGCTGCAGGGATTTCCATGGCAGCAGGAGTAACTTCAATGGCACCTCATGGAGGAATTTGGGTGATGCTAATTCCAAATGTCATGAACAATTTACCTATGTATGTCTTGGCAATTGCAGCAGGTACAGTCACTACAGCCTTTATGCTTGGACTATTGAAAAAAACAGTGAAAGAGAAAAAACAAGACAAGTGGACGAAAAATGAAAATCTAACAAATGAGGTGGAAGCGTAATGTTATATACAATGAAAGAGTTATTGAAAGTGGCTAAAGAGAATCAATTTGCAGTACCAGCCTTCAATATTTGTAGCTATGATATGATGAAAGCAATCATCGAAGAAGCAGAGAGATTAGAAGCACCAGTAATCTTAGAAATTCATCCTGATGAAATCGCCTATTTGAGTGATGAATTTGTTGCGGCAGTAAGAGCCTATGCTTATACAAGTAAACTGCCGATCGTTATCCACTTAGATCATGGCGGTACGATAGAAGATGTCTTACGGGCGATTCGAAACGGCTATTCTTCCGTGATGATTGATGCGTCTTTGAAATCATTCGACGACAATGTACAGATTACGAAAAAAGTGGTTGCGTTAGCTCATGCGGTAAATGTCTCAGTGGAAGCTGAGCTTGGAACGATTGGGAATAATGGTTCTGCTGAAGGGGGTGCTGAAACAATTATTTATACAGATCCTGATCAAGCGAAGATTTTTGTGAAAGAAACAGGAATCGATACACTTGCTGTAGCAATTGGAACAGCGCATGGCTTGTATCCGAAAAATAGAACTCCAAAATTAAATATCGACTTACTGAAAGAATTGAACCAACAAATCAATCTTCCATTTGTTTTGCATGGCGGTTCAGGTAATCCGGACGCAGAAGTCAGCGAAGCTGTAAAATACGGAGTTGCCAAAGTGAATTTGAGCTCAGATCTTAAAAGTGTCTTTTTCAATGCTTTGAGAGAAATATTGAGTGAACATCCATCGATGTACGAGCCGAATGCAATTTATCCAGCAGCTAATAAAAAGGTACAAGAAGTAGTCAAACATAAAATGGAAATTTTGAACACAGTAGGCAAGGCTAGTTTATACTAAAAATAAAAATGTGTAATCAAAAGGGTGTGACAATAGTCTTGTCATACCCTCTTTTGGATACATGATGTTCAGAAGTAGTTTTTTCGAAAAGTTTCTTCTTACTTCTTGAAGCCAATCACTTCTGTCACAACCTCTTTTTTCCTGTTACTATATAAAGTAAATGGGGTGATTTTATGTTGAATGAAGTGGAGAATAGACAGCAGGAGATTGTGAATTATCTAAAAAACAATCAATTTGCAAGAGTCATCGATTTGATCGAGTTAGTAAATTATAGCGAAGCCACGATTAAACGTGACCTTGTTTTTCTGGAAAAAAGTGGATTGATCCGTAGAGTTCGCGGTGGCGCCATGCTTGTTGACAATCGAAAAATTGACGTGCCTTACCTGATGAAGATCACCAAATTAGAAGAAGAAACAGAAAAACGTAAGATTGCAGATACAGCTTCTTCTTTGATTCGAGATGATATGGTCTTGTTCTTGGATTCCAGTACAACCTCTTTACATTTAGTCCGAAACTTAGCAAGATTTGATGGTTTGCAGATTATTACGAATGGCATAGTCACAGCTGCTATGTTGAGTGAATACACAACGGCAAAAGTATCTGTACTGGGTGGGGCAATTGTTCCGAAACGAGCAACAATCAACGGTTCAAAAGCTTATAATGATGCATTGTCATATTATGCGGATTTAGCGGTAATCAGTTGTCGCGGGCTAGATTTCAGCCAAGGAGTAACAGAAACTCATGAAGGAGAGGCAATGGTCAAAAAAGCTTTTAGAAAACAAGCAGACCGGCTTGCCGTTTTAGTTACACAGCAAAAAATTGCACATAAATTCATGCATCAAGCCATTGCTTTTCATGAAATCGATTATCTGGTGACAAGTAACGAACTGGCAAAAGAACAGTATGAGAAAGTAAAGGAACACCATATCGAATGTCTGTATGGATGAATTATTGCGTGAATATTCTAAGGTGTTTTCCCATTTTTTCATTTTCTTAGATAGGACCTTATCTTTGCTCACTTCTCTTAGCCGATGGTATAATAATGAAAAGGTTATCTTGTTAGATAATCTTACTTTTTTATCCAGGAGAAAGGAGTGCAGAAAATGAAACATGTGAAGGCGTTGGTAGTGAAGGCAATCATGATCTGGGCAATTCTGTGGGTCGTGCTGACCGGTTTATACGGTGTTAGCTTTATGGATTCAACGATTGTTGGAGTAATTATCGTAGTGATGATCTATGTGCTAGGGGATCTGTTGATCTTACGTAAAGTAGGGAACATCGCAGCGACGATCGCAGATGCTGGTTCAGCTGCAGTTATCTTGTGGCTCTATCTATACTTTATGAATGATACAGTCGATATTTGGATGAAAGTCTTGGTTCCTGCTCTATTGATCGGTGTGGCAGAATGGTTCTTCCACAAGTGGTTGTTAAGTCAAGGAATCGTACCAGACGAACGAAAAATGGAATAAAGCATCAGTTGTTTTTATCAAAAAACCGCTCAGATCATTTTCAGATCTGAACGGTTTTTTTATCTATTCATCAAGATCAAATTTCATTTTTCAATGATTCAATCAATTCGCCCTCTGCTTCATGACTATGTTTTCGGCCATTAGCGAGATAGAGCGCTGTACATATCAATGGAATGACTCCGGCAATCACATACAATCCTCTAAATGAAGTAAGAGATTTTAGCATCCCCATCAAATAAGGACCAACCCCTAAGCCTAGGTCTAAACCAATAAAGTAGGTAGACAAAGCAATACTGATGCGGTGTTCTTTTACGATCTTCAAACAGACAGCTTGTCCATTTGACATGAACGTACCATAACCTAAGCCGACTAATGCTCCAGAAATAAGCAATGTCACACTATTTGTCGTTACACTCAGTAAAAATAATCCTGCTGTTAAGAATAAATAGCTAGGATACATCACGTATTGTTCTCCTTTGACATCGAAAATCCTTCCAGTCAATGGACGTGTAAATGTGATGACCAAAGCATATACGACGAAGAAAAATGACCCAGCAGCAACTAAGTGGATTACTTTTGTATAAGAAGATAAAAATGATAAAACACTTGAATAAGAAAGACCCATCAAAAAGGCGATTCCTGTAATGAAAAGTGCTTTCTTTTCAATAAAACTATTGATATTCCATGAACGAAGAGATATTTTTTGTTCTTCAGATAATGGAATATTTTTTACAGGAAAGACAAGGCAGGCAATCGTAACAAAGAAGACCAGTACAATTGAAAACCAAATAATGAAACGAAAGTCAGTCATGTTCAGCAAAATCATTCCTAAAAATGGTCCAACAGCGGCAGCTAAACTAGTACTTAATCCGTAATAATTGATGCCTTCCCCTTTTTTAGATGCAGGGATATATGCAGTAACGATAGCATTTGTAGCTGTAGAAACTGTACCGTAACCAAATCCATTCAAGAATCGAACTAAATACAATGCCCCGATAGTTGGTGTATAAAGATAAGCTAATGTTGTCAGAAGATAGAAAATCGCGCCGCCTCTTAAGGTAAACTTCCGACCAAATAGTTCTAACTGTTTCCCCATGAATAAGCGTGCCAGCAATGTTCCGATGATATATATTCCAGAAGCAAAACCTGCTTGGCTCAAGCTGGCGTGTAATGTGTCTTGCGCAATGACTGCCATGATGACCATCAACAGATAATAAATCAGGTAGACGATAAAATTGATCAATGTGATTCCGATAAAATATTTATTAAATAATTTCTTTTCCATGTATGTTATACATTCCCCTTAAGCTGAATATGCTTTTAATTTTTGTATTTGAACTTCTACATCGTGATAATTGGATGGATAGCGATCAACAAGTTGGCGAATAAATAAATCCCGTGTAGACATAAACAGGTTTAAAAATTCTTCGCATTCGTTTGTTGGATTCTCATCCACTGCTTTGATCAATTCGATCGAGTTTTGATACGCATCATTTAAAAAGACTAAAGAAGCTTTCATGTCAAATCTTGTTTGATACGCTGTTTCTAATCGATTAATGATTGTGTTCATCCAGTAATTCATGTTTTTTCCCTCTATTCTTAAAAAATTTTACTTCTGCAGTATAACGAATAAAAAAAAGGAAAAAAATCGCATAAGTGATAGAAAAAGGTACTTAACAAATGTTAATATCATTAGTAAAATACCTTTGGACTTTAAAAAGTTTTAAAGTACTGTATGATCTTTTTAGATGAAAGTTTGGATGGGGGAGCATCATTGGATAGTAGAGTCTTAAAGGAATATTTGGATAAAAATGATTTTCCGATAATACGCAAAGGATATCATAAATATTTGACATTCGAAGGGATGGAAGATTCCCATACGTATATCTTGAAAGAGGGAACGGTAAAAGCAAGTGTTATTTCAAATGATGGGAGAGAATTTAACCTTCGCTATATCAAAGATCTTGAAATCGTCTCTCTTTTAAAAGACGAATATTCACAATTCATCGATTCGCCGTATAATATTCGAGTTGAATCAGAATATGCAGAGTTTTATCGAATCAATCGTGTGCGATTTTGGCAAAATATCAACCAAGATCCAAAGCTGCAACACTATGTAAAAGAGTATTACCGCTATCGCTTGCTTTATTCGATGAAAAAAATGCAACAAATGCTGTTAAATGGAAAACTGGGAGCTGTTTGTACGCAACTTTACGAATTATATGATTTATTCGGTGTGCGAACAGAAGAGGGGATGTTGATCGATTTTTCGATCACAAATGAAGAAATCGCCAAATTTTGTGGTATTTCAACTGCTAGCAGTGTGAACAGAATTTTAAAGCAGTTGAAAAAAGATGGTATTATCACAGTGAAAGATCATCATATCGTTATTTTGAATATGGACTTGTTAGAAGACAATATTATCTTTTGATGAACAAAGAGGTTGTAAAAAAGCTGTTCTGCATCAAGTAATAAGAACAGCCAAGTAAAAACAGTTCCTAATGTTTTTACTTGGCTGGACTTATTACCGCGGATGCAAGCTTTTGAACACCGTTTATTCGCAACAAAAGGGCTGTGACAAAAATCGTGTCACAGCCCTTTTGTTGCGAACATTCATTTAGCTATTTTTAGAAACTTCTTCCGCCACCGCCAAAAGTCCCGCCACCGCTAGAGTGGGTAGTACTTCCGCCACCGCCGCTTCCAGGAGGTGGGCTTTTGGGGATTCTTCTTGTCGTGACAAAAGAATTTGTCAGACGATCGGTTTTTTCAGTTAATTTGATACTGGATTTTTCTCGGAACGGATATTTGTAGATGCCTGATTTCAATTGATAACGCGAAACAGTCACAAAATAAAAGACAAGACTAAGGATAAGAGCCAAAACAACAGCAATGATGATTTCCACTGTCGTCAAAACTTTATAGCGTGTGATTTTGCCAGTTTCTTCATCTACACGATAATGTCCCCCTGGAACTCCGTCTTCCACATATGTGGCTGATTTAGACAAGTACGCTTTTGCAGCATCGTAGTAGGCAGCATTCGTCATCTGATCATAAACATCATCTAAGATCGAATCGATTCTACTGTCAGTCAAATAATCGATCATATTACCAGAAGTCGAAATGTAGATTTCACGCTGTCCCATATCCAATAGCAAAACTGAGCCATTTTGATCATTTCCGACTGCCTTTCTTAAGTAATTATCGGCAAAGTCTCTTGGTTCTTCTGAATTAGAAGTAGTTGTGACGATCAAGACTCGTCCCTTGATTTTTTCATTCAGCTTTTCTGCCTGTTGTTCCAAAGATTGGATTTGATCTGTAGTGAACAACCCAGCCTCGTCATTTACCGTCGCTGTATCCGCATGAGTAGCCACTGGCCAACTAACACTTACTAGCAAAAGAAAGAACAAAAAGAATTTTTTCATCATATCAAGTAACCTCCGATCAGAAAGAGGATCGCTAATCCAACGAAAATCCCAAGAGCAGTCAGTCCTAATTTTTTCTGGCTAATCGGCAGGACACCGCTGACTTTTCCTGTTTGTCCATTCATTGCATAGTAGTAGACTTTTTTACTTGAGTCATTGCTTCGATAAGTAACGAGCCATACCGGCAACAATACGTAATTATTTACTTCATTTGTGATTGAAGCAGAGGTTCGGACACCTGTCAATGTTGTATACCCATTGGCAGTATCTTTTAACAGCTTCTCTGAATAGTCTTTTAATTCAGATTGGATTTGCGATTTGATTGCCTCGTATTCGATATCTCTTTTTTCTGCTTGGAACCCGGCTAAATACTGGCTTTTAAAATCAATTGCTTTATCTAACGGGAAAGGTTGCACACCTTCGACCATCTTTTGTTGCGTATTTTTTGATAAGGCATTTTTTACTAGTTCTTTAAAAGAAAGTTTGCCTGCTCTTGAAACAGCAAATTGCTTCGTTTCTGTGTATTCGATGTCACCTATTCGCCAAATGCGGATAACGGTGCCGTTTGCCTGCATTGTGCCATCTACTTCAGCATCTGTAGCCCAATAAGGGAAATATACACCCGTCAGCTTATCGATTTGGTCTTTATTGAAAAAAGCTTTTGGAACAAACCATTTTTTCTTGGTCCAAGCGAGAAATCTATTGATTGCTTCTTCTTTCTCGACAGCAAAAGGAAGTACTTTGTTTGGCAAGAATTCTCCGCTTAAACGTCCCGATAGTACGACGGGATTATGGCAGTAGTAACAATAAGTCGCAGCAGTGGTCGCATCGGTTACAATCTCTGCACCACAGTTGGGACAAAGGAAAAGATCCATCGCTACAGTATTACCTGCAGCTTCGTCCGCTGTATCTGAAAAACCGCCTGCCTCGTCAAACGCTTTGCGCTCGGCTTCACTCATGTCGGTAAGCTGTTCTTGGGCTGTAAAAGTAAAATCTTCTGTAGGCGAAGGTTCTTCTTTGTTCTCTTCGCCAGCCATACGCGCTTCTTTTTGCTTCTGCTCATATTGGCTGACTTCTTCTTCGGTATAGATATTCAGGCAGTATTCGCAATGAAATTTTTGGTCTTTAGGATCAAAAGTCAACGGACCGCCGCAATTAGGACATTTATGTGTCAGAACATCCATCAGCTGCACACCTTTCTCAATAAATTAATCAACGGGGATTCCTTTAAACGGTTTGCCGCAGTTTGGACAGAATTTAGGGATACCGTTGGAAAGATCCACAATTTCGTTACATTCGCTGCAACGCATCTGTAGCTTAGGCTGAGCGTTTTCTACTGGTTTGGCAGCGCCACAGTTGGAACAGAATTTTCCGGAATTTTCTGTCCCACAGACTGGACACGTCCAAGTATCTGCATTCCCTTGTGCGGCTTGTTGATTTTGTTTTTCAGCTTGTTGCTTGATTTGTTCTTGGTTGTTTTGAGCCGCTTGGGAAAGGTAAGAGCCATTTGCATTCATTCCCATACCTACGCCCATAAAGCCAGTCATTGCTCCTGCTTCATTTTTTCCGGCTGCTTCCATTCCACGGGCAATGGAACCTTGCACGTATCCTTCACGTACGCTAGGATCACCTAGCATTGCCCCTTCGTTACGCATATTGATTAGTTTCACAGAATCATCTGTGTAAGAAATGCTGGCCACAGCGACAGAGACGATCTCCATCCCTCGCAACTCGCGCCAAGAATCATCCAATGCAGTATCCATGTATTTGCTTAACTCCAAACTCTTAGATGGTACATAAGAAATCCGTTGTCCATCCGCAGACATCTGATTGATTGCTGATTGCAATGCTGTTAGGAATTCAGCTAAGTATTGCTCGTTGATATCATTGATTTCTACTTGTGTTTTGTTTTTAGGAATTGCGTTTGTATAAAATAAAATCGGGTCAACGACATGAATAGAATAAGTACCATGTGCCCGTAAGAATAATTCTGCGTTATAGAAATTATCAAAGTAGTTCAATGGCGCACTCGTACCGAATTTGATTCCCTTTATTTCTTGGAGGTTAATATAAAAAACTTGTTGTTTCTGCGGTGTAACGCCACCAAATTTAAATCGGTCAAATGTTTCAGCAATTGCTTCTTTTAGTGTTCCGTTGAACATGGAAGGAGCTGCGTCATTTTTAATGGTGTAATACCCTTCCTCAGCGGTATAATCGATGATTTTTCCACCATCGACTAAAAGCATCATCATGTTTGGATAGACATGGACGACTGTTCCGTCTGTCAAAACATCTTCTGTTCCTTTACGATTGGAGCCACGTTTGTCATCTTTGCGAACTTTGACACCTTTCGTCATAACCGTTGTATCACTCATATTGTCTGGTTCGATGACTTCTAGCCATTGATCTGCCAGACCGCCGCCGACCATACTTGTTGCTGCTTTGATAAGACCCATAAAAAATTCCTCCTCTGATTCAGCTAATGCCAAACAATTATTGTTTATTTATTATACCATAGGAAGAAGTGAAACTTCTCGGACTAGAGACGGAATTGAAATGGAAACTTGCGTATTGATTAAATACCTGAAAAAGCCGAGAAGGATAGTAGTTTTTTTACCCAATATCACGTATAATAAGAGATAGTGAATTTTTTAAAAAAGGGGGATCCTTATGGCATATCAAGCACTTTATCGAGTCTGGCGTTCGCAGCGTTTCGAAGACATCGTTGGACAAAAAGCTGTGACACAGACACTAAAAAATGCTATTGTTTCCCACAAAACCTCACATGCCTATTTGTTTACAGGACCCAGAGGAACCGGAAAGACAAGTGCAGCAAAGATTTTCGCAAAAGCAATCAACTGTCCGAACAGTAAAGACGGTGAACCATGCAACGAATGCGAAATGTGTCGATCAATCACTGCTGGTACGCAAGAAGATGTGATCGAAATCGATGCTGCCAGCAATAATGGAGTCGAAGAAATCCGATTTATCCGTGATCGGGCAAATTATGCGCCTACAAAGGCAGCGTACAAAGTGTACATTATTGATGAGGTACATATGCTTTCAACAGGAGCTTTCAATGCCTTGTTGAAAACATTGGAAGAGCCAAAAGAAAGTGTCATATTCATCTTAGCAACGACCGAACCTCACAAAATACCAGCTACGATCATTTCACGAACCCAACGATTTGATTTTAAACGGATCAATACGGCAGATATTGTCGAACATCTTGAATTTATCTTAAAAGAATCGACTATCAGCTATGAACCAGCTGCATTGAATGTGATTGCCCGTTCCGCAGAAGGCGGGATGCGGGATGCATTGAGTATTCTTGATCAGGCAATCTCATTTAGTGAAGGAACGATTACTTTAGATGATGCCATGCAAGTAACAGGCAGCTTGACAGACGAAATGATGGACAGCTACTTGAGTGCTTGCGTGAAAAAAGAAGTACCAGAAGCATTGGAAGCGTTGAATCAAATTCTCGCAGCCGGCAAAGAATCACGTCGCTTTCTAGAGGATATGTTACAATACTGCCGTGATCTGCTGATGTATCAGCAAGCGCCCAATCTAGTTGAAGAACAATCAAGTACGATCAGAAGTACATTTACAGAATTGGCACAAACTGTTTCAGCGGATCAGCTATTTTCAATGATAAAGATTTTGAGCGATACACAAAATGAAATCCGATTTACTAATAGTGCCGCTATTTATTTGGAAGTCGCTACAGTCAAACTCGCACAGCTACCGTCTGCTTCTGTTCCTTCAGCAAAAATGGCATTAGCAGATGATCAGATCGTAAAACAGCTGCAACAAGAGATCAAGGAACTGAGAAACGAAATCAAAGAACTTCGTAGTAACACAGGAACTACGAATATAAAAGTACAGCCAGTACAGCAGACGAATCACAAAAAACAAACAAGTACGTATCGGGTACCGACGGAACGGGTATATAAAGTTCTGCGGGAAGCGACAAGACAGCATCTGAACCAAGTAAAAGAAGTATGGGAAGATTTGCTGATGAGCCTCTCTGTCACTCAGCGGGCAATGCTTAAAGCAAGTGAACCAGTTGCAGCTGGCCCTACAGGATTAGTGATTGCATTTGATTATGAGATTGTTTGTCAAAGAGCAGCAAACGACGAAGAACTGCAGCTTTCGGTACACAATAATTTAAGCCGAATGATCAAAGACTATGCGCCTGATCCGGTTTATATCACAAGAGAAAGTTGGCCGGAACTTCGAAAAAATTATTTGACGCAAGCACAAGAAGAGGGAACAGAAAATTCTTTTGCTTCTGAAGAATCAGAAGGAGAAATCGAATTACTCCCTCAAGAACAGGAAGTACCAGAAGAAACACTTGTAGTAAAAGCAGAGGAACTTTTTGGTTCCGAGGCTGTTACAGTAGTAGATGATTAAGAAAAAAGGAGTAGATAATTATGATGCGTGGAATGGGCAATATGCAAGGCATGATGAAACAAGTACAAAAAATGCAAAAAGAAATGGCGGAAGCACAAGAGCTGCTAAATAAAACAGAATTTACAGGTAAAGCCACTAATGAATTGGTCAAAGCCGTGTTTACAGGTGATCGCCGCATGAAGGATATCCAAATCAATGAAGAAGTCGTTGATCCTGATGATATTGAGATGCTTCAAGATCTTGTCGTAATGGCAGTCAATGACGCAATCACACAAATTGATGTGGAAACTGAGAAAAAATTAGGGAAATACGCAAAAGGGTTACCAGGATTTTAGTTTTAAACTGAAGGAGTAATGAATATGCAATATCCAGAACCAATTGCGAAACTGATCGACAGCTATATGAAACTTCCAGGAATCGGCCAGAAAACAGCGACAAGACTCGCGTTTTATACAATCGATATGAAAGATGAAGTAGTGAATGAATTTGCTAAATCTTTGTTAAGTGTAAAACGAGATTTACACTTTTGCAGTGTCTGCGGAAACATCACAGAAGAAGATCCTTGCGAAATATGTAGAAACCCTTCACGTGATCGCAGCATTATCCTAGTGGTCGAAGAGCCGAAAGATGTAATGGCGATGGAAAAAATGCGGGAATATCACGGACTTTATCATGTACTCCATGGTGTGTTATCACCGATGGAAGGGACAGGTCCAGAAGATATCAATATTTCTTCGCTGCTGCAGCGGCTGCATGATGCAGATGTAAAAGAAGTGATCATCGCAACAAATGCGACAACAGAAGGAGAAGCAACAGCAATGTATCTCTCACGTCTAATTAAACCAGCCGGTATCAAAGTAACACGTTTAGCACATGGGTTGTCTGTAGGCTCTGATATCGAGTACGCAGATGAAGTCACGTTATTGAAAGCTGTCGAAGGAAGACGCGAGTTATAAATTTCTAATTAAATGTTTTTTCAGATACAATATAGAAGCAGCATAAGAGATGGGGGCAACAATGTGAACGGACTATTTATTACAATCGAGGGGCCTGATGGTGCAGGAAAAACCAGCATCTTGAATGAACTTTTCCCTCTTTTGAAAGAAGTAGCAAAAACAGAAATCATTCAAACAAGAGAACCGGGAGGCATCCCGATTGCTGAAGAGATTCGAGCGGTGATCCTGGATCCAAAAAATGATCGGATGGATGAACGCACGGAAGCACTACTTTATGCGGCGGCAAGAAGACAGCATCTAGTCGAAAAGGTCTTGCCTGCTCTGGCAAAAGGGAAAATCGTTTTATGCGACAGATTTGTCGACAGTTCTCTTGCTTATCAAGGTGCAGGCCGACGCATCGGTGTTACCGAGATTGCTCGGTTGAATGAGTTTGCTACAGAAGGTACTACGCCAGATTTTACCCTTTATCTTGACGTAGATTCAGACACCGGATTAAGAAGAATCAAGAAAAACAGACAAAACCAAATCGACCGTTTAGATTCGGAAGGTTTGGAATTCCACCAGCGTGTACGACATGCTTACTTAAAGCTGGCAGAAGAGAATCCGGAAAGAATCCACAAAGTTGATGCAAGAAAAAGCTTTGAAGAAGTGCTGCAAACAAGTTATCATACAATTATTGAACAATATCCGCAATTTTTTGAAAACTAGGAAGGTGAACGTTTATGAAAATTATTTTAGCGATTATCCAAGACAAAGACAGCAACCGTTTATCAAATGAATTGATTGATGCAAATATCCGTGCCACAAAATTATCATCGACAGGCGGCTTCCTTAAGGCTGGAAACAGCACGTTTATCGTGGGTATTGAAGATGATCGAGTAGAAGAAGCATTGGAAATCATCAAAAAAACGTGTGAATCAAGAAAACAATTTGTATCTACACCTGTTACATTGGATATTTCGATGGATGGGGGCGTCCCTTATCCAGTAGAAGTAGAAGTAGGCGGTGCAACAGTCTTCGTCTTACCTGTTGAAGGATTCCATCAATTTTAGGAGGAGCTGAGCTATGAATCAAGAAATAAACTTGGCTCAAATGCAACCGATCGTGTATCAGCAGCTTCAACGGAGTTTTGAGCATGGGCGTCTCGCTCATGCTTATCTTTTTGAAGGAGAAAAAGGAACAGGAAAACATGAAGTAGGTGTGTGGCTCGCACAGCACCTGTTCTGTACCCAAATGGAAGACAATCAGCCTTGCGGAAAATGCAACAATTGTCAGCGGATCGAAAAGAAAGAACATCCAGATGTTCTGGTTATCGAACCGGACGGACAAACAATCAAAGTTGACCAGATCAGACGTTTGCAGACGGAATTCAGTCGCAGCGGATATGAATCAAGAAAAAAGGTTTTTTTGATTAAAGAAGCTGAAAAAATGAATAGCAGTGCGGCAAACAGTCTGTTGAAATTTTTGGAAGAACCACCGGGAGATTTTTTAGCGGTATTAGAGACAGACGCAGTAGGAAGGATTCTCCCTACTATTCAATCCCGTTGTCAAGTGCTGCATTTTCAAGAACTTTCAAAAGAAGCATTGATCCATCGATTGCAAGAAGAGCAGATTCCATTAGAAAAATCAAAACTTTTGGCTTTCTTAACAAACAGTTTAGGAAAAGCAGTTGAAATCTCTCAAGATGAATGGTTTAATGATGCTAAGGACTTGATTTATCAATGGTTCGTTTACTTGCAAAAGCAAGACACTCAAGCCTTTATCTATGTCCAAAAAAAATTAGTGAAATCATTTAAAGAAAAAACACAGCAGTTTACAGGATTATCTGTCCTGATGTTTTATTATCAGGAAGCACAGCGTCAAGCAGTAGCGAAAGGCGAATATGGCAAAGTGAAACAGATAAACCAGATAATTGAACGAATATTGATCGCAGAGCAGAAACTACGTAGCAATGTCGGTTTTCAAGCTGTTGCGGAACAGTTCGTTTTGCAGACGATTTTTTAGCTTGCCGCAGAGGACGAGAATCAAGGAGGATGGAAATGGTAGAAGTAGTAGGTGTCCGATATAGAGATGCAGGTCATATCTATTATTTTGCACCAGGAGACTCTGAATATATTTATAATGACAAGGTATTAGTCGAATCTCAGCAATCCTTACATATTGCTACTGTTGTCCTTCCTAAAAAAGAGATTGATCCCAATGACCTTCCTGAAGCTATTCGTCCAATCTTGCATAAAGCATCAAAAGCTGAACTAGAAAAAGACAAAAAAAATAAAGAAGATGCGCGTGATGCATTGCAAATCGCAAAAGAAAAAGTGCAGTTGCGTGAGCTGGAAATGAAAATAATCAAAGCTGAATATACATTTGATCGAAACAAACTGATTTTTTCTTTTACGGCGGACGGGCGAATCGACTTTAGAGAATTGGTAAAGGATCTAGCCGCTGTATTTCGTACTCGTATTGAGCTTCGACAAATTGGTGTACGCGATGAAGCGAAGATAATAGGCGGAATTGGTCCATGTGGGCGTCCATTATGCTGTTCTTCTTTTTTAGGCGATTTCGTGCCCGTATCGATCAAAATGGCAAAAGATCAAAGCTTATCTTTGAACCCAACAAAAATTTCCGGTTTATGCGGACGCTTGATGTGCTGTCTACAATATGAGAGCGAAGAATACGAGACAGCAAAAAAAGAACTCCCTGACTTTGGAAAAGTAATTGTTACACCTGATGGTAAAGGGAAAGTCGTAGGGTTGAATCTGCTTAGCCGTATCGTTAGTATTCGGCTGACTGGACGGGAAAATCCTGTCGAATATGAATGGGATGAATTGAAAGAATTTATCCAAGTAGGTGAGATAAATGGATAAGAGATCATTATACGACGGATTGAATCAGTTAGAATCAGAGTTGAGAAATACATTAACAGAACTTGTTGAAATGAAGCATGCTTTGCATGAAATCGTAGAAAAAAATACGACTTTGGAGATGGAAAATCAACGTTTGCGAGAACATCTTCGGGAATTGAACCAAGTTGCACAAGCTCCAGCTGAAAATGTGAAGCAAGAACTTTCCAAGTCTCGTATGAATCTTGAAAAAATTTATGAAGAAGGCTTCCATGTCTGCTACGATTTATATGGATCAAGACGGGACAATGACGAGCCTTGTGCGTTTTGTCTAGAAGTGATCTATCGCGAAAGCGGTCGATGATCAATAACAAGAGGAGACTGGAGCGGAGAAAGACTGCTCCAGTTTTTTTATTAAGGAGATTGTGACAGATGTATAATCAAAAAAGTTTCAAAGGAAATCCAGTATACGGGAATTTATATCTTGTACCGACGCCAATCGGAAATCTAGAAGATATGAGCTACAGAAGTGTTCGTATGCTACAAGAAGCAGACCTTATCGCAAGCGAAGATACGCGTAATACACAAAAATTATTGAATCACTTCGAGATTCATACGCCCCAAAAAAGTTTACATGAACATAATTATAAAGAACGTGTCCCTCAATTGATTGCTTTGTTAAAAGAAGGAAAAACGATTGCTCAAGTCAGTGACGCAGGAATGCCTTCCATCAGCGATCCTGGACATGAGCTAGTTTTAGCCTGCATAAAAGAAGGGATTTCTGTGATCTCTATCCCAGGACCTACAGCTGGGATGACGGCTTTGATTGCTTCAGGGCTAGTGCCTCAACCATTTTTATTTTATGGCTTCCTTCCACGCAAGAAAAAAGAACAGAAAGAAACATTGGAAAAGCTAAAAGAACAAACAGCTACGCTGATTTTCTATGAGTCACCTTATCGGATCACAGCTACGTTGACGAATTTCTTAGACATTTTTGGTAATCGCCAAGTCGTTTTGTGTCGAGAATTGACAAAGATCCATGAAGAATACCTTAGAGGAAGTACAGAAGAACTACTTGCATATATCGAAGAACATCCAGTAAAGGGGGAATGTTGTCTGCTTGTAGAAGGAAATTGGTTTGAAACGACAGGGACAGAAGTGGATGAAGAGCAGGGATCCTTAAAAGAACAAGTAGAAGCAAAGATTGCATCAGGCGAAAAGCCAAATGCTGCTATCAAAGCAGTAGCGCTTAAAAATGGACTGAAAAAACAAGAAGTTTACCGTCAATATCACGAATTAGACTGAAATAGTATAAGTAGTATACAATGAAGCGACAATGTGGAAAACAGCTACTAACTTCTCAAACCTCTTGAACGCGAACTAATGTTCCTGTATAATGGCTAAGAGGTGAGGATGATGGAGCTGCAATTTCCTTTACATAATGATACATCAAGAAAAATCATTCATATCGATATGGATGCTTTTTTCGCTTCTGTTGAAGAACGAGATCATCCTGAGTTTCGTGGGCATCCATTAGTAATTGCTAGACATCCCAGTGACACTGGTGGGCGTGGAGTAGTGACTACGGCAAATTATGAAGCAAGAAAATTCGGAATTCATTCAGCAATGAGTGCACAAAAAGCGTATGAGCTTTGCCCGCAAGCCATCTTTAAGCCTGGCGACCATCATAAATACAGCGAGATTTCCAAACAAGTACGGGAAGTATTCTATCATTATACAGACATTGTAGAACCAGTTAGTATCGATGAAGCGTATCTTGATGTGACCGAAAACAAAATCAATTGCAAGTCAGCCATCAAAATCGCCCGAATGATCCAGGCAGATATTTGGGAAAGAGTCCAGCTAACATGTTCTGCGGGAGTAAGTTACAATAAGTTTTTGGCCAAATTAGCATCAGACTATCAAAAACCTAGAGGGATCACAGTAGTTGCACCTCAAGATGCTGTGCCATTTTTAAAAGCTTTGCCAATTGAAAAATTTCATGGAGTAGGAAAGAAAACTGTACCTAGAATGCATGAGTTAGGGATTTATACAGGAAAAGACCTATATGAATGCACAGAAATGATGTTGATTCGAAATTTTGGAAAAATGGGCTATTCTCTTTATCGTAAAGTGAGAGGAATCCATGATTCTCCAGTAAATGTTACAAGAGAGCGAAAATCTGTGGGAAAAGAGCATACGTATGGACAGCCATTGCAAACGGAGGAAGACGTGCTGGCTCAGTTGCGCCAACTAGCTGAAAAAGTAGAAGAAGCACTGAGAAGAGTCCAAAAACATGGGAAAACAGTGGTTTTGAAGGTCAGGTACACGGATTATTCTACTGTGACCAAAAGAGTGACATTGCCAGAATACATCTATAAAAAAGAAGCGCTCTTTTATCAAGCAAGTCTTATATGGGAGGAAATCTTGGGAGTAGAAAAAGGGATCCGATTGTTAGGAATCACCTTGACGAATCTTGACCCTATGACCTATGAAAATATCGTCCTTCCGTTATGGGGAAATCAAGAAATATAAAAACAGCTTTGAGAGTTGAAAATGGAAATCCGTTTTCTCTCTCAAAGCTGTTTTTATATCAAGTCTTGTTTTTTGATTTGTTCATAGGTTTCTGTTGCATCCGTACATTTTTCCCAAATCATAACTTGGTTGGATTCTAAAGATTTTTGGACATCAATGATTCGCTGGTTGCTGCTTCCGCGAAATTGTAGTTTTAGGTCACGTTTGCTCAATTCAAAGCGTCCGTCAACAAGGATATCGATTTGCGAAAGGAGTTCTAATTTATCTTCTGAATCTTGTAACAATTCATCAAAGGTATAGCCTGTCCATGACCAGATATCTTTTGTCGTACCGAACTCTTTTCGGATACGTCGTACGACTTGCAAACAAACATCTGTATTCAAAAAAGGCTCGCCGCCCAATAAAGTCAGTCCTTGTACGTAATCGTTGCGCAAGTCAGCGATGATTTGTTCTTCTAATTCAGGTGTGAATGGTTTGCCATATCGAAAATTTTGCGCCGCTTTGTTGAAGCAACCTTCGCAGGCGAATAAGCAGCCACTAACGTAAAGACTGTTACGGACACCTTCACCATCGACAAAATTAAACGGTTTGTAGTCAGCAATATAGTTTTGACTGTAGTCTTTTGCTAACCATTCTTTTGGTTTTGGATTTCTCATAAAAAAACTTCTTTCATTTAAGGTTCAAAGATATAGCTATTGAAGATAAAATCTACTCGACCACATAAATAAGAACAAACCGACCTAAATCCATTGTTCAAAAAAAGCTTGTTCTTATTTTGATAGAGAGCGTTCAAAGGTACAAAGCATTGAAAGAGAGTGGTGAAAAAAGACTTGTCACAGCGCCTTATTCTGAATAAACGGTGTTCTCCTACCAACTCCTCGGTCACAAATCACAATATTCATCAAACATGAAAAGCTGTTTTTTGAAATTTTTCCTTGTGACTCGGAGCTGAACGGCAGGCTCACAACCTCTGATTCACGGTGTTCCAGAAGTAGCTTCTTCGGAAATAAGCCGAAATTTCACAAAAATTTGAGAAGCAATTTTCGTAAATTCCTTCTTATTTCTTGAAGCTGACCACTTCTGTCACAACCTCTTTCTTAAACGGTGTTCAATCAGCTGACCTTCGGTATTAGCTCAAAAAACGGTAAAATAGGAGGAGCTATTTTTCCATTTTGTTTCTCTAATACTCAGGTCAGGGCGCTGATTTCACAACCTCTTTCTTAAACGGTGTTCAAAAGCTTGCATCTGCGGTAATAAGCCCAACTAAACGAAAAATAGGAGGAGCTATTTTTGTTTAGCTGTTCTTATTACTTGATGCAGGACAGCTTTTTCACAACCTCATTTCATGTGTTTCACACGTGAGGAAATTTCTTTGTGGCGACCATGTACCATCGGACGAGCTTGTGGATTTCCTAAATAACCACAAGTACGTTTGACTACATCACATGTTTTTGGGTCATGATTTCCACATTCTGGACATTCGAAGCCTCGTTCTGTTGGTTTGAAATCACCTTCAAAACCACATTGATAGCAATGGTCAATTGGCGTATTCGTACCAAGATACCCGATTTTATCATATGCAAAATCCCATACAGCTTCTAAGGCTTTCGGGTTTTGTTGGAGCATAGGGTATTCACAGTAGTGGATGAATCCACCTGAACAATATTTTGGATAATCCTTCTCAAATTCCAATTTTTCAAATGGCGTTGGGTTTTTACGCACATCATAGTGGAAACTGTTTGTATAATATTCTTTATCTGTGATATTTTCGATGATACCAAATTTTTCTGTATCTAAACGACAGAAACGATCAGTCAGACTTTCACTTGGTGTTGAATAGACGCTGAAATGATAACCGTATTCATCACCCCATGCATCCGCATTGGCTTTTAATTCTTTGACGATGTCAAGTGTGAAAGCTTTTGCCTCTGGGTTTGTTTCCCATTCGCCACCGAAGAAAGCTGAAGCAACTTCATATAATCCAATGTAGCCTAATGATACAGTAGCTCGACGGTTTTTGAATAATTCATTGACAGAATCGGTACGTGAAAGACGTTTTCCGAAAGCACCATACATGTATAAGATTGGCGCATTTGCTGGAATGGCTTCTTTACAACGTTCTACACGATAGAGAAGCGCATCTTTCATGATTTCTAAACGGTCAGACAATAGCTGCCAGAATTTGTTCTGATCTCCTTTTGATTCGATCGCGATTCTTGGTAAATTCAATGTAACCACACCTAAATTCATTCGTCCGACATTTACTTCTTGACCATTTTCGTCTTTCCATCCTTGCAAGAATGAACGACAGCCCATAGGTACTTTGAAACTTCCAGTTAATTCGACGATTTTGTCGTAATTCAGAATATCAGGATACATTCGTTTCGTTGCACATTCCAATGCTAGTTGTTTGATGTCGTAATTAGGATCTTCAGGGTTTAAGTTTACACCTTTTTTTAAAGTGAAGATCAGTTTAGGGAAGATAGCTGTTCGCTTTTCACTCCCTAATCCATTGATTCGGATCTGTAAAATCGCTTTTTGGATTTCTCTTTCAAACCAGTTTTCCCCCAAACCAAACCCTAATGAAGTGAAAGGAGTTTGCCCATTTGAAGTAAATAAGGTATTGATTTCATATTCCAAACTTTGCATAGCATCGAAGATATCTTTTTTTGTTTTTGCTTTTGCATATTCTTTTTGGCGTTCTGGCGAATCGATCCATTCTTCCGCGTCTTTTAGATGTTTTTTATAGTTCAATTCTGCAAAAGGAGCCAGCAATTCATCTGTTCGGTCGGCAGAACAGCCACCATATTGACTTGACGCAACATTAGCAATGATCTGTGAGATTTGTGCTGTCGCTGTCTGGATAGATTTTGGTGATTCCACTTCCGCATTTCCAATTTTGAAACCGTTATTCAGCATACCTTTGAAATCAATCAAGCAGCAATTTGTCATCGGTGTGTAAGGATGATAATCCAAATCATGGTAATGGATATCACCTTTTTGATGCGCATTTGCTATATGTGGCGGCAACATTTTCAGTCCGATCGATTTTCCGACGATGCCGGCTGTTAAATCACGCTGTGTATTGAAAACATTACTGTCTTTATTTGCATTTTCATTCACGACAGTCTGGTCTTTGTTGATTAGTTTTTCAATCGAAAAGTTGATATCTGTCGCTTTACTGCGAGCAAAATCCCGTTTTGTACGGTAATTAATATACTCTTCTGCTAATTCATATTCGTTTTTTTCTAATAAGATATGTTCCACGATGTTTTGAATCTCATAGATCTTGACATTTTCAGCAAATCGGCTTTTGATTTCTTGGACAACCAAGTCTGCAATCATTTGGATTTTTTCGTAAGTAAGTGGGGATAATGAGCCGTGAATTTTCTTTTCAGCTTTGATTAGTGCTTCGTTGATCTTTTGTTCATCGAAATCAACATGGCGGCCATCTCGTTTGATAACTTTCATCTGGTGTGCCTCTGGTTGCTGAGTAACGACTGTTTTCTCTTCATAATTTACTTTCATTATCTTCAACTCCTGCTAAATTGTTCTTGTCTATCATAAAACAAAATTTAGGAAGGAGCAACTAATTATCGGCTATATATAGTATTCAATCCGCTGTATAATTGGATTTCTATACTATATGTAGTGTATATTTTATTGTGAAAAAAAGTGAAAACTTGTAGTTGATGGATTTATTTTTTGCATATTTAATTTAGCTGAATAAAATAATTGAATAAAATTTTTTTATTTAGGCTAAGAAAAAGTGACAAAAACATAAGAGCAAATTGTTCGTAGATATGCTACTATGCAAATAAACAGAAATGAAAGAGGAGAAGAAGAATTGGAAAAGATGATCGAAGTGAAACATCTCAGTAAAAGCTACGGTAGCAAACTTTCTCCCGTCAAAGCTTTAGATAATATCTCATTCACAGTAGAAGAAGGCGAATTTGTTGGGATCATGGGTCCAAGCGGTGCAGGCAAGACGACGTTGATGAATATTTTATCCACGATTAATTTGCCTACGATGGGTAGTGTCTTGATCCAAGGAAAAGAAATCACAAAAATGAAAAATAGTGAGCTCAGTGACTTTCGCCGAAAAAAACTAGGATTCATTTTTCAAGAATTCAATTTGATCGATACTTTAAATGCCAAAGACAATATCCTATTGCCCCTAGCAGTTGAACGGATGACTAAGGAAGAGATGGAAAAGAGAGTAAGACACGTAGCTCAATTGTTGAATATAGAAGAACTGCTAAAACGATATCCAGATGAGCTTTCTGTCGGTCAGCGACAACGAATTGCAGCCGCTAGAGCCCTTGTTGTTCAGCCACAAGTAATCTTTGCAGATGAACCAACTGGATCTCTAGATTCGAAGTCGGCCACAGAATTGTTGAATTATTTACAGACTATGAATCAAAAAGAAAAAGCGACAATCTTGTTAGTCACCCATGACCCATATACAGCGAGCTACTGTGACAGAATTTTATTTATTAAAGACGGCGTGATTTTTTCAGAAGTTGTGAGAAGAGGGACAAGAAGAGAATTCTTTGAAAAAGTAATCGACATGCAGGCGACGATTGGTGGAGGAGGAAAAATGAATGCTGTATAAATTAGCCGTCAAAAGCTTTTTTCGGCAGTCCCGAGGGTATCTTGTTTATTTTTTCAGTTTGACTTTATCCGTGATGATTTATTATTCATTCAGCGCAATGACCTATGATCAATCTTTAGTTAGAAGAGCAAGTCCAGATACTTCGATAGATGGCGGATTGAGTTTTGGCGGACTGATCATTACTGTCGTTTTACTTTTTTTCGTATTCAGTGCCAACCGATTTTTTTTGAATAGAAGACAAAAAGAAATAGGTATCTATCAACTTTTTGGTATGAACAAACTACAAATTTCAGGTATATATGTATTGGAAATCATGATAATTGGGTTATTTGCCTGTATTTTTGGGATATTGCTCGGCATTATTTTCTCCAAACTCTTTTCCATGATTTTGGTTCGAATGATGGATATGGATCTTAACAGTCCGTTTTTTATCTCCATTCCATCAGTCGCAGATACTTTATTTGCTTTTTTCATCATCCTTTTAGCAGTATCTGTGTATTCGATATGGAAAATCTGGCGCTACCCGATGATTCGAAGTTTTGGAGAAAAAGAACAAGCAGATAGTTCAACGATGCGTTTCAGAACAAGGCATCGATTACTCGCTGTCATTGGGTTATTGCTTTTAACGAGCGGATATTTTGGGGCTAGTCATTTTAGAGAAATCACTTCATGGATGATCAGTCATCATTACCTTGAGACATTCATTCTCTTTTTGCCTTTTCTGATCTTTTTCATTTGTGTGATTGGTACTTATTTGTTTTTCTGCTATACATTTCGGCTCTTTTTGATCATATTGAGTAAATGGAAGCTCTATTACTATGGGATCAATTTTTTAATAATAGGTAATACACAAGTGCACCTGCTCAAAAGCTGGCGGACGAATTCTCTAATTACAGTCATTCTTGGAATTTCTTTAATGACGATTGGCGGTACGGCTAGTATTTCTACTATTTTATCGTATCAGGAGAAAGTATCCTCCCCGATGGACTATCAGTTTGATGTCGAGACAGAAAAAAAAATCAAGCCTATTCTGGCAGAGGAAGGACAGAAGATAACTAAAGAAATCACCTTGCATTATAAAGTCATAGGTAGTATCTACAGACCAGATCTCGAAGAACCTATGTTTCAAACTGCTAATCTGATCACAGAAACAGAATATCAAGCCTTCAGAAAAGTTAATCCGGATTTGCCAAACGTTTCTTTGAAATCTCCTAACCATACTGTTTTGCTTGATCAAATGCAAACTCTTTTCCGGAATATTTCATTATATGGTTCTAGTATTGGATTGCCAGATAATCAAGAGTTGAAGATTCAACAAATGCTTCCAAGTGTATTAGGTGACGAAACGATGGTATATCTAAGTCCTGTACTAGTCGTGGATGATAACGTTTTTGAAAAAGCAAAAGGTGTAGATTATCAAGTAGTCAATGTGGATGTGTCAGGTGGGAATAATGAAAAGATAGATGAACGACTGAGCAGTGAAATGTCGATAAAGTGGCTCAATGCTATTTATTATTCTTATGATATCGTAAATGGGCGTCTGCAAGGAGAAATTAGTACAAAGAAACTGCCAGATGACAAAATGAAGGAAGCGCAATTTAGTCAAGAAGGTTCTCGGTTGAACTTCTCCTCCAGCTATTCAAAATTGCGTGCAGTCAACCGGCGGATTGGTATCAATATTTTTGTCACACTGTTTGTCGGAATGATCGTCATTATTGCTACTGGCAGTATTCTGACCGTTCGACAATTAGCAGAAGCAGAGGAAGAAAAAGAAAATTATCACCTATTGACTAAACTGGGGATACCACAAAGAAGAATTAGAAGGATGATTTTCGAGCAAAACGCACTTACCTTTTTTCCACCCATGATATTAGGAATCACTCATGCAGTATTTGCAATCAATGTTTTCACTCAGTATATCAAAACTGCCGATTATTGGTTGGCTTATCTTGTCAGTGGCTTATTGATCCTTATCTATCTTTTGCTTTATGTCATTACGAGTCAGTTATATTGTCGGATTATCGAGGAATGACAGGCGGAATAAGACAAGATAATAAAAAGTACTAAATTTTAAACACCGTTTAAAGAAGAGATTGTGAAAAAGCTGTCCTGCATCAAGTAATAAGAAACAGCCAAGCAAAAATAGTTTCCCATGTTTTTGATTTAGCTGGACTTATTACCGCAGATGCAAGCTTTTACACACCGTTTATTTGGAAGAAGAGGTTGTGACACGCTTTTTGTCACAACCTCTTTATTTTTTATATTTTTTAAAATTACTAGAAATTATAAAGAAAAAAGCAGTGTTTTGATGTGCTATTTTTATAAAAGCTATGTGACAAAACTGTTAGTAAAAAAACGGTTTCTGTAAGCTAGACACATGTTTCTTTTTGTCAAAATTCGTTACACTTTGTGTGAGGTTATATGAGGAGGGAATCCAATGAACAAATGGTGGTCTAATCCAAAATTGAATTATTGGGGAAAATTCATCATTCGAACAATTTTTTATAGTGCGGTACTGCTGTTCCTGATCTACCTGTATCACTATAAAAATATTCAAGGAGGAACATTTATCTATAACGAATTTTAGGAGGAAGAGTATGGAAATCAAAACGATTATTGAAGCAGTCGATGATTGGGGAATAAGCGAACCTGATCGAATTGCTTATCAGGCGGATGAGATGCATACTTTTGGAGAATTGAAACAAGCATCAGACGCACTTGCTTATTATTTAGAAGAAAAGGTAGAAGGGGATGGACCAATCGTCGTTTTTGGTAATTTAGAATTTGAGATGATTGTCGCATTTCTAGGAATTGTCAAATCTGGTCATGCCTATTTGCCAATTGAAGAACACACACCCAAAGAACGTATCCTGTCGATCTTTCGGGTGGCTAAACCATCTATGGTCATCAGTATTGGGAATTGGATAGAAGACATTCCTTCTGTTCCTGTCGTAACAAAAGAAGAATTTCAAGAGATCGAGAAGATACCAGTAGAATTTTATCCCAGAAACAGCGTAAAAGGTACAGAAAATTTTTATATTATTTTTACTTCTGGTACTACTGGAGAACCAAAAGGCGTACAAATCAGTCATGATAATCTAGTCAGCTTTGTTCAATGGACGATGGAAGACTTTGGGATCAAGCCTGGGATGCATTTCTTAGCCCAAGCGCCATTTTCTTTTGATTTATCGGTATTTTCTATTTATCCTGCATTAGTTTCTGGTGGAATGCTGAAGCCGTTAAATAAAGCAGTTATTCAAGATTTTCGTCAATTATTCGCGACATTGCCTAACTTGAAGTTGAATGTTTGGGTTTCTACTCCATCTTTTATGGATATTTGCTTGATGGAGCCTACCTTCAATGGAGAAAATGTGCCAGAATTGGACATGTTTTTATTTTGCGGAGAAGAATTGACAAAAAAAACTGCAGAAACGCTACTTGATCGATTCCCAAATGCACGGATATATAATACTTACGGTCCAACAGAAGCAACTGTGGCTATTTCAAGTATTCAGATTGATCAGCACGTACTAGATAAATATGACCGACTACCGATCGGCTATGTAAAAAAAGACACCAAAGTTTCTATTGTCCAAGAAGACAAACTTGTTCCAAAAGGAGAAACTGGTGAAATCATTATTGCAGGACCAAGCGTATCAAAAGGTTACCTGAACAATCCAGAAAAAACAGCAGCTGCGTTCTTTTGTCAAAATGACTTAGCAAGTTACCATACAGGGGATGCAGGAAGGTTGGATGAAGACGGGCTTTTATTTTATGAAGGCCGTATGGATCAGCAAGTCAAATTACATGGTTACCGGATCGAGTTAGGGGATATCGAACATTATCTGTTGCAAGACTCCCGGATCAAACAAGCCGTTGTCGTACCAAAATATCAAGGAACAAAAGTGCAGCAGCTTGTTGCTTTCATCGTATTAGAAAACACAACGAAACAACCGGATTTTCAACTGACCAAATCGATCAAAGAACAATTACTGCAAGTTGTGATGGAGTATATGATTCCTCAGAAGTTCCATTATGTCGATTTGCTGCCTCAGACAGTAAATGGAAAAATTGATCGAAAAAAATTAACAGCTGAGGTGAATCCTGAATGATGTTTCCTCATATGATCCCTTACGCAGAGCCGTTTTATTTTTTTCTTTTAGCCATTGCGCTTATACCAATCGTTCTATCTTTACTGATATGGAAAAAAAGATTACCAATTTATCAATCAGTGGTGACACTTTTCTTTTTATTTGTCAGCTTTGGAGGTACTTATTGGGAACAGGGAGCGGCGCTGATTGGGTATGTTTTTTGGCAGACAATCCTTGTATGGGGCTATTTTGTTCACCGGCAAAGGAAAAATCAAACAGGATGGTTTTACGCCGCCGTTATTTTAGCAATAATTCCACTGTTTTTAACGAAAGTGACTCCTTTTTTTGAACATGGAAAAGCATCGCTACTTGGTTTTTTAGGAATCTCTTATTTAACCTTTAAGTCTGTGCAAATGATCATGGAAATAAGAGATGGCATGATCAAAGTATATAATCCATTTCGTTATATCCAGTTTCTGCTGTTTTTCCCGACAATATCTTCTGGACCCATCGATCGTTATAGGAGATTTGAAAAGGATCAGCTCCATCCACCTGTTCGTGATAAATATGTTGATCTCTTGGGAAAAGGCGTCCAAAATATTTTTGTCGGTTTTTTATATAAGTTCATTATCGGTTATTATTTTGGTCAAGTACTGCTCCCTGCAGTAGGGCGCATCGCATTACAGCATGGTGGGATTTCATGGGCGTTAGTGGGTTACATGTACGTGTATAGCATGTATTTATTTTTTGATTTTGCAGGTTACAGTTTGTTCGCAGTCGGTACAAGCTACATGATGGGGTATCAGACGCCAATCAATTTCAATAAACCATTTTTATCATGGAATATCAAAGAATTCTGGAATCGATGGCATATGACCTTGTCTTTTTGGTTCCGCGATTACGTGTATATGCGGTTGATGTTCTTCATGATGAAGAAAAAAATCTTTAAAAGCAAGATCGTGATGTCAAATATCGGGTATTTCGCTTTGTTTCTTCTAATGGGTGTCTGGCATGGATTGACGTGGTACTACATCGTATACGGTCTGTATCATGCTTGTCTGATCTGTCTGACAGATGCATGGATCCGATTTAAGAAGAAGCATAAAGATCAGTTGCCTTCTAACAAATTTACGCATGGCGTAGCCGTATTTTTGACATTTCAAGCGGTATGTTTCAGCTTCCTGATTTTTTCAGGATTTTTAGATAAACTTTTTTTTAGCTAACGAATAGTGACATATTAATTTATATAACAAAGGAGAAAAGGAAAATGGAAGAACAAATTTTATCAATCTTAGAAGAAATAACAGGAACAGATGAAGTAAGAAAAAATCGTGATATTGATCTATTTGATGAAGGTTTGCTTGATTCTTTAGCATCTGTGCAATTATTAGTCGAGCTAGACGGAGAGTTGGATATCCAAGTCCCAGTCTCTGAATTCGAGCGGGAGGATTGGCGCACACCGAATAAAATCATTCAACAAGCAACTGCATTGAAGGGTTGAGTATGAAAAAGAAACTCTTTGCTATTTTTGGACCTGTTGTTCTCGCTTTTGGTCTGCTTGCCCTATTCTTCACTTCTTCCTATCGAGTAAATATTGATAACCCGGAAGTAATCAAGCGAGCGTCTTCATCTATGTCAGCAAATGTACTAAAGGGCGATGCAATAAAAAACAAAGCTTTGTCTGAAAAACAATATATCCCCTTTTTTGGGTCGAGTGAATTAAGCAGGATCAGTCCATTCCATCCGTCTGTTTTGGCTGAAAAATATGATAGAGGTTATCGTCCTTTCTTGCTAGGAGCGCCGGGAACACAATCATTAAGTCAATATATGATGATGCGATCTGCAGGGGATGATTTGAAAAACAAAAAAGTGGTGTTTATCATCTCGCCTCAATGGTTTGTAAAAGATGGTGTAAAAACAGATTATTTCAACACTTACTATTCTGAACTTCAGACCTATGATTGGTTGTTCTCATTGAAAAAAGTCACATCAGCTGATCGCTATTTAGCTAGAAGACTATTAACTTTTTCAAAAGTAAAAGAGAACGATACGCTGACAGGAATTCTACAAACGATTAAAGAAGGAAAGTTACCTTTACCTGAATCTTTGGATCAGTTGCACAGCCAATGGAACATGTTGAAGCGTGAGGATGAGATATTCAGTGATATCGGTTTGAAAGATCGTCAGCAAAAAATCGATCATGAATCAAAACGATTACCAGACCACTATCAAGAAACAGAATTATCCATTTTGGCAGATGAGATTGGAAAACAAGAAACGACAAATAATCCGTTTGGTTTGAAAAACGATTTTTATACACATCGTATCCGATCCCACGAGCCAGAACTCAAACAGTCACAAAAAAATTGGGATTATCGTTTTTCACCAGAATTTTCTGATTTTCAGCTGATCTTGGATCAATTAGCAAAAAATCATAATGAAGTGTTGTTTATCATTCCACCGGTCAACGAGAAATGGAGCGATTATACCGGACTATCTCAAGAAATGCTACAAGGATTTGCCAAAAAAATCAAATTTCAATTAAATAGCCAAGGATTCAATCGAATAGCTGATTTTGTCAATCAAGCTGGTACCAATTATTTTATGGAAGATACGATCCATTTAGGGTGGAAAGGATGGCTGGCCGCAGATCAACAGATTAGACCGTTTTTAGAAGAAAACCAGCTTCCTAGTAGGTACCATCTCGATGATGCTTTTTTCAGCAAAGCTTGGCAACAACAAGTACCAGATAAACTACGATTAAAATAAATAAAACAGGTGGAGGATATCTGCCTGTTTTATTTATTTTAGAATATTCTGAAATAAACAGTAAAAATACCAAGTTTGCCTGAACAAAAAACAAAAGCAATGGTATAATCACAATATGAATATAGAAATGGGGGAAAACATTTGGATACAAAAGAAGAACAGCTACTAATTGATTTGACTTCTGCAAAAGGAGTACCTGGGAATGAAGAAGAGGTAAGAGAAGTATTCAGAGAATATGCTAAACCATTCGCTGATGATATTTTTTATGACGGATTAGGCAGTGTGATTGCTAAGCATGGCGCTGGCGGAGGACCAAAAGTCTTTATTTCTGGTCATATGGACGAAGTTGGTTTTATGGTAACAAAAATAACCGAAAAAGGCTTCTTGGAGTTCCAAACACTTGGAGGCTGGTGGGGACAAGTGATGCTTGCTCAACAAGTAGAAATCAAAACACGAGAAGGAAAAATCATTCACGGGGTAATTGGTTCAAAACCACCGCATGTTTTAACACCTCAGGTACGAAATAAACCATATGAAATCAAAGATATGTTTATTGATATCGGCGCATCAAACCAAGAAGAAGCCAAAGAGTGGGGCATACGTCCGGGAGATATGGTCACCCCATATATTGAATACAAACGAATGAACGGCAGTAAATATTTACTGGCAAAAGCATGGGATAATCGGATAGGGACAGCTGTTTCTTTGCGAGTATTGGAGAATCTATCTAAAGAAGCACATCCAAATGTTTTATTTGCAGGAAGCGATGTGCAAGAAGAAGTGGGCTTGCGAGGCGCTCGAACAAGCACGCACCTTGTAAATCCAGATATTGCTTTTGCTTTAGATACTGGTACAGCAGGTGATACTCCAGGAATGACACCAAAAGAAGCAGATTCGATTTTAGGAAAAGGTCCACAGATTTTGATTTTTGATGCATCGATGATTCCGCACAAAAAATTATTGAATTTCGTTATCGATGTAGCAGAGGAAATGGCTATCCCATTCCAATATACAGTGATCTCTGGCGGTGGAACGGATGCAGGACAAATGCATTTGACAAGAGACGGTGTTCCTTCTGTAGCCATTACTGTTCCTGTTCGTTATTTGCATTCCCACACATCAGTGATCCATGAAGATGATTATTTGAATACAGTGAAGCTAGTTACTGAGTTAGTGAAACGGCTTGATAGTGAAACAGTTGAACAAATCCGGAGTTATGAATAATGAATAATAAAATGCCTATTTCTGAATATCGAAAAAAAGCGCGAGCTTCTTTAGAGAATCAATGGGGAATCAATGCTTGGCTTGTTTTCTTATCCATATTGTTCACAAGCGTCATACAGAATTTTTTTGACGGTTTCAGTCCTTTTACGGAAGAAAGCATGCAGCAAAACCTATTGAGTTTTCTAGTCAATAATTTGCTTTTATTCGCATTCAACTATGCATTGTTTTATATTGCGTTAGTAGTTGTACGAGGTGGCAGACCAAAAAGCAATCTTCTATTTTCAGTTTTCCAAAAAAAATATTTTGGTTCGATACTTGTCATCAATTTGATTAATTCAATCATCAACTGGTTGCTCAATAGTTTGATCTTTCTGCCCATGTTTTTAATCAGCGGAGTGAGTGCTTATACGCAGTTGCTTTTCAATTCAAGTACGGTACCTACGGATGTCATGCCAGGAGATTTTCTTGATATCAGCTTTGTTTTATCAATGGTAGGGATGATTTTTGTTTCAGCACTTATCATGAGCATCGTTGGCGGATTGTTCCAATTTGCTGCATGGACGAAGTTCGACTATCCTGATTTGTCGGTCGTACAATGCTTAAAATATGGCTGGTTCTTATTGAAAGATAGAATCGGTACGTATATTTTGTTGCAACTATCTTTTATCGGCTGGTATTTGTTAGGGGCAATCGCTTTATTCATCGGTCTTTTGTGGGTCATCGTTTATGTGAATGTATCAGTTGCAGAATTTTATGAACAAGCACGGATTGAAAAAGGTGGTCCAGAAGCCTATTTTGCTTAATCTGTAAGCAGTTCATTCATTAGAAAAATAACTTTTGTGGTAGGATAAATCTTTGAGGGGGAATGTATGATGAAATTAACTGTTTTAGGCTGCTTAGGGGCGTATCCTTATAATAATCAAGGGACAACAGGTTATTTACTTCAATCTGACGGTTTCAACTTGTTGATTGATGCAGGTAGTGCTACGCTGATCAAATTACAAGAACATCTTGATCCACTTGATTTGGATGCTGTGATCCTTAGCCATTATCATCATGATCATATTGCTGACCTTGGTGTATTACAGTATTACTGGCAACTTCATCCCAAGAGAGATCCGGAGACATTGCTTTCAATTTACGGGCACACAAAAGATTCTGTCCACTTTGAAGAATTGACGATGGCGAATGTCTCAAAAGGACATCCTTATTTTGAAGCCGAAGAATTAAAAATTGGTCCTTTTCTGATTACTTTTATGGAAACAATCCATCCAGTAGTATGTTACGCCATGCGAATCGTAGAAGAAGCAACGGGGAAAGTATTCGTATTTACAGGAGATTCAGGTTATTTGGAAAGTTTCGCTGATTTTGCGAAAGAGGCTGATTTGTTTCTAGCAGATACCTATCTATTTGAAGGAAATGAACATCATCATGCACATTTCACTTCAAAAGAAGCTGGAGAACTGGCGAAATCAGCTAACGTAAAGAAACTTGTACTTACCCATCTACCTCAGTTTGGCGACTTAGAACAATTGAAAAATGAAGCGCAAAAAGCAGCAGGTAAAGGGATAGATGTAGAACTTGCTGCAGTTGACAAAGTGTTTGACATTTAGGAGGAAGAACATGATTTTTGTACCAAATGAAAACCACGACCCAAGAATCAATTTAGCAATTGAACAATACTTGTTGCAAGAAATGCCATTAGATGAACCCATTTTGCTCTTTTATATCAATGAACCTTCAATCATCATCGGTAGGAATCAGAACACGATTGAAGAAATCAATCGAGATTATGTGGAAGAACATGGTATTCATGTGGTCCGCCGTCTAAGTGGAGGCGGAGCTGTCTACCATGATTTTGGGAACTTGAACTTTAGTTTTATTATGCCTGATGATGGTGATTCCTTCCGTGATTTTGCGAAAGTAACACAACCAATCATCCAAGCACTTCATGAATTGGGTGTTGCCGGGGCTGAGTTGAAAGGCCGAAATGATTTAGTCATTGATGGTATGAAATTTTCCGGTAATGCGATGTATGCTACCAATGGCCGAATGTTTGCTCATGGAACGATTATGTTCGACTCTGATATCAATGAAGTAGTCAATGCATTAAAAGTAAAAAAAGACAAAATCGAATCAAAAGGAATCAAATCGATCCGTTCTCGTGTGACGAATATCAAACCGTTTCTTCCCGAAGAAAAACAAAAAATGACAACGGAAGAATTTCGTCAAGAAATCTTGTTGAAAATTTTTGGTGTAGAATCAGTAGAGGAAGTAAAAACGTACGAATTGACCGACGAAGATTGGAAAAAAATCAATCGAATCTCTGAAGAATATTACCGAAATTGGGATTGGAATTACGGAAAGTCCCCAGATTTCAATTTCTCTCGTCAAAAACGTTTCTCTATCGGTTCGATCGAAGTCCACTTGAATGTATCAGAAGGAATGATTAAAGAAGCAAAAATCTTTGGTGATTTCTTCGGACTAGGAGATATCTCTGATGTCGAAAAAAAATTGGTGGGACAGAAATATGATAAAGAATCTCTATCAAAAATAGTTGACCAAATTGATGTGAAAAAATATTTTGGTGCGATAGAATCAGAAGAATTGCTTACCTTACTTTATTAAAAACAAAAAGCAGCGGAATCCTTATGTATTGGATCCCACTGCTTTTTTATATAGAATTCGAGTAATTTCGGGAAAGCTGAACAGTGATACGATCAATCAATGTATCTTTTTCCTGCGTTAGTGTTCCAGTGTAACGATCTGCCACATCTTTCATCATCATCAAATCAAAGCGTTCCTGATCATCTAATTCTTCTGTGATACCTCGACTGAATATATTCGTATCATAATGTGCACTATGTTCGCAACAAATGACGAAATGATCCTCTTGCTCATGTATCGACAAATGAATTTTTCGATACAGCGGATTTTCGATGGCATGAGTTTCTCTAAATGAATGCTCTAGGGCATGAATCAAAAGCTGGGCTAGATCATCATCTTTGATAGGAAGCTCCTCAGGAAGTTCTGCTTGGAAGGTGATCTGGATATTCCGTTTAGCAGCTAACTGTTGATAGCGCGCGAAAATCAAATTTGTCATCTGATGATTGCAAAAAGAACACAGCATTTCAAAATTTTTTGCTTCTTCCAAGATTGTTTCCACATATTTTTTTGCTTTTACTTGATCCGTATGCATTAAGTCTTGCAGATTTTCCATTTCCTGAACAAATTCTAAACGAAGCGTATTTACTTCTTGGATATGCTGTCGAAGTTGCTCATAATGCTGTTCCAGCAAATCGTTTTTGATTTTTAAGAAATCTACTTGTCTTCGGTCTTTATCTGTGTTCAGAATGTGGTCAATCAGATTGTAACTGATAATAACAATCAAAATAATAATGAATAAAATCGTAGACCAATTGATCGTCGTTTGATAAATACCTAGTGCTGTTTGGATATAAATCAAGCAGTGGATAATGGCAACCAAGACGATCCAAGGTGTACAAACTACATAAAAACGATTGTTTTTATATGCTTCACCAATGCAGGTAAGCGAAGTGACTAGAGTACTGATAACACTAGCTATATTAGCAATTGGCATCAATTCAGGAAGTTCTGCAGAAGTAAAAGCTGCATAAAGCAGAACACCAGAAAAGATCGAAAGCTGGATTATACAAAAAATCCCATACCATTTTTTATAATAAATCATCCGGCTCCAATAATAGCAGATAATGAAAGCCGAGGTTAGGATAATAAATAAATGAGATAAAAAAGAGTGAACGAATGGTTCAAAAAGGATGCCACTTAAAATATCTTCTGAAACAGCTTCAAATCCTAATGCCAAAGCAAAGCAGCTTAAGATAATCAGCGAGTATTCAAGCCGTTTTTGTTTGTACATCAAGTAGATGGTATAGATAAACGTCCCAATAGCAATGAAAACTGCAATGATCATCGTTAATACTTGCGGTACTGATTGAGAATAGATAAAACCGATTAACGGACCAGTTGTACCTATATAGACTTTCGGTGGCAACCCAGCGTAGTTTTGATAAGGAGATGAGACAGAGACCATCAATTTTTTTCCGATGTAATCTGATGGTAAATCTATCACAGCCAGTGATAATCCAGGGTTGCTTTCTGCGTCGTAATCTTCCCGTTGGTATAAAATGTTTCCGTTTAGATACACAGTAATCCATTGATGATTTCCTTTGATTAGTAAATTTGCTTCATTCAACGGTTTCTCAAGTGTCGTTTCCATAATAAATGTTTCATCTTTGTCTACGGTAGGAATCGTACGAGTGTACTTGCTGTCAAACTTAAAATCAGGATCATCTTTTGAATAGAAAACCCATGAATCTTTTATTTCTTTCATTTGATTACTATCAGCAGGAGAGAAGATAAAATAGAAGAAATAAGCAATCCCTGCTAAAAATAACGCTGATAATATAATTATTATGCTCCATTTTATGCGCATATAGAAAGATTCTTTTTTATTATATATGTTATTAAAAAAAGCCATAAAGGTATTCCTTTCTAAAACTTGTAATTTTAGGGTAAACGTTTTTTTTACTAACGTCAATTATTTATAATGAAAAATGAGATAAAGATGAGGAAATAGAATCAAAAAACGTCGTTGTCATAAAAATGTGTTTTTACAGTTATAATTTGTAAAAAATTTATCGTTATTATATGATTAAGAAGGATTGAAGAAAGAAAGGAGTTGAAAACGATGCCTGATTACAAAAAAATAACTTTTGTTAGTTCTGTAACGCTGATTATATTTTTAATACTTATTCTTCTCGTCGTCTTGGTTCCCCGAATTTTTGGATTGACTCCTTATATTATTGAGGATAGAGAAATGAACCCATATTATGCACAAGGAAATCTGATATATGTACGACCAAAAAATACAGATGAGATTTTAGTCGGAGATATTATTACATATTATGAAAATTCAGGTAAAAAAATCTCGACACGTCGCGTAATAGCCATTGAAAACAACTACAACGACTTTTATACAAAAGCTGACACACGGACTTATATCGAGCCTGGAGTAGTAAAAAAGAGAAATATTATCGGTAGTCCAATCTTCCAGATTCCATATATTGGTCTGGTCCTTTCCAAAACAGCATTTGCATGGATCCAGGGGTTATTCTTTACGATTGCTTTTTGCTTAACAGGAATCACAGCTTGGAATACTTTTGTAGAGTTGAAGAAGAAGCGGAGACGAACACAGAAATTTTTGTGAGAATGTTGAAAAAGACAAATATATTCAAGAGATACCATTACTCTTCTGAACGAGTGATACGGAAAATACTCATACAGCTTGTAGATTCAGCTAGTTGTTCGTATAATGTGTAAAGAGGAGGAGTAGTATGCGCAATGAAATGATGCATCGTCCTGTAGTCAAAGAAGAACTATTGGACTTTATGCGTACCCAGCAAAAAAAATTACCGGGTGAGCTAGGGAAATTGGAAGAAGAAGCTCATGTAGCAGAAGTACCGGTTATTCCCCACGAAACAGTTGTATTTTTGAAATTTTTACTTGGACAGATTCAGCCTGAACGAATCTTAGAGATCGGTGCAGCTATCGGTTTTTCATCAAGTGTCATGGCGACAACAATCGGAGAAAATGCTCATGTTACGACCATTGATCGTTTCGATGTCATGATCGAGAAAGCGAAAAAAAACTATGAACGTCTAGGATTGACAGATAAAGTAACCTTGCTTGAAGGGCAAGCCGCAGATATTTTGCCTGAGTTGTCTGGTCCATATGACTTTATTTTTATGGATAGTGCAAAATCAAAATATATTGAATTTTTACCTGAATGTTTGCGTTTGTTACGAAAAGGTGGCGTTTTGATGGTAGATGATATTTTCCAAGGAGGGACGATCTTGCTCCCTGATGAAGAGATTCCTCGTGGCAAACGAGCTATCCATCGTAAATTAAATGAATTCCTTCGTGTCGTGATGAACCATCCTGATTTGACATCGACCATCTTACCACTAGGCGATGGTGTAATCTTAATGACAAAAGAAGCAGAAGAAATCGATTTGTGATACATGATTATGACAATCAGTAAGTGATTGATTATATCAAAGAATCCATCTAAATTTGATGTGAAAGAGACTGTATTTGTAAAACAACTGAAGGAAATAGTGAATAGATTGAAATAAACAGGAGTAAGCATGAAGACAATGCAACTCCTGTTTTCGACTGATAACCTTAGAATAGATGGAAGCGAATGTTTCTTTTCAAAGGATTGATTTGGTAGTTGAATTAAAATAATTGGCTATTTGCTAATTAAATAACTATTTCGTATTGACAGAAGCAATATAATTATCTATAATTATTGATGTTCCGCTGATTCCTGTCATAGTAGCTCAGCTGGATAGAGCATCCGCCTTCTAAGCGGACGGTCGGGGGTTCGAATCCCTCCTGTGACGCTAAAAAACCGTTAGAAACTGAGGTTTCTAACGGTTTTTCTTTGTTTTTTGTGCCAATATTGTTTGTTTTCAAAGGCAAATAAAATAAAAAAAACATCTTTATCTAGTACAATTATAGGAAGTAAAAATAAAATCCATCAGAAAGAGGAAGCAAATATGTCAATATTATCAAAAATTTTAGTCACTCTAGTGGCCATCGAATTTTTTTATATCATGTACATCGAAACAGTAAGAACTGATTCCGATACGACAAGCAGAGTTTTTAAAATGAATAAAGAAGAATTAAGCAGAAAATCTGTTCAAACATTATTTAAGAATCAAGGAGTATACAATGGACTATTAGGGGTGGGACTACTTTACGGAGCTTACCTTTCTTCCGCACCTAAAGAAATTACAAGTATGCTGTTGCTATCAATTTTTATTGTTGCATTGTATGGAAGTCTGACTAGCGATCGCTGGATTTTACTAAAACAAGGTGGGTTAGCTCTGTTGGCCTTGCTTTCTATTTTCTTCTAAATGTAGAAAAACAAGGATCTATTGGACAGGAAACTTTGTGAAAAATATTACTTTTTCTCATGAAATATGCTATTCTAATGAATGGTATTTTAGAAAATTTCATGAAAAGGAGTTAGATAGGTGTTCAAAAATTATGTTTTATCACTAAAAAAAGAATTTTTAGGTTATGATCTTTCAAGATTTCAGAAAGATCTTTTGGCTGGAATCACAGTAGCTGCTGTAGCATTGCCTTTAGCCTTGGCTTTTGGGGTATCAAGCGGAGCCGATGCATCCGCAGGTTTGATTACGGCTATCATTGCCGGTCTCGTTATTGGCGGTTTATCAGGCGGTTTTTATCAAATATCAGGTCCGACAGGTGCAATGGCAGCTATTCTAATGTCCATTGCGGCAACAAAGGGAATGCAAGGTGTGTTGCTTGCTACTTTTTTGGCAGGTCTATTTTTACTTGCAGCAGGGCTTTTCCGATTAGGAACACTAACTTCTTTTATCCCAGCACCAGTAATCACAGGATTTACTTCAGGTATTGCTATTATTATTGCATTAGGTCAGATCGATAATTTGTTTGGTGTTCATTCGGAAGGTACAAATGTTATTGAAAAGCTAAGTAGTTATCAGACACTAGGTTTTCCAATAAACATAGCATCTTTGATTATGGGAGGACTAGTCATTTTAGGGATGTTCATCTATCCGAAAAAATGGGCGAAACGAATGCCTAGTTCGCTGTTGGCCATCATTTTAGCAACAGTAGTTACGCTACTGTGTCATTTACCAGTAGCCACTGTTGGTAACATCCCACAAACACTGATCAGCAGTAATCGCTTGGGCTTGGGAGATTTTAGCTTTTCTGCCTTGCAACAAGTAGCCGTTCCGGCCATTAGCATTGCTCTGTTAGGGATGATTGAGAGCTTATTATGTGGTGCTTCTGCTGGTCGAATGGCGAATAAATCATTAGACAGTAACCAAGAATTAGTGGCACAAGGGGCGGGAAATCTATTGCTTCCTTTTTTTGGCGGGATTCCTGCTACTGCAGCCATTGCTCGTACAAGTGTGGCCATCAAATCTGGCGCACAAACCAGATTAGCTGGCATGATCCATGCAGTTGTCTTGTTGCTTTCCATGCTTGTTTTTGCGCCAGTGATGTCACAGATTCCGATGCCGGCACTTGCAGGTGTTTTGATCGTGACGGCTTGGCGTATGAATGAATGGAGAACGATTAAGGAGCTATTTGTTCATAAATATTGGTCAGCTATTCTATTGTTTGTTCTTACAATGATTTGTACAGTCATCTTTGATTTAAGTATTGCTATTGTAATTGGGATTATCGGCGGTTGTGTATTTTTTGTTGTAAAAAGTGCGGCTATCACGATTTCATTAGAAACAATCGATTGGCAAAGAATGGGGCTGCCAGAAACGGAAAAGCTGAATAATTGGACAGTAGTGTACATCAGCGGTCCGCTGTTTTTCATGTCTTCAGAGAAACTAAAAAATAAATTGGAAGAACTAAACCATCACGACGGTGTCATCTTCTCCATGCGTGGCGTACCAAGTATTGATTTGACGGCACGCGCAGTTTTTGATGAATTTCAAGAAAAAGCAGAACAGAGAGGGCAAACGATTATCTATACTTCCTTGCAGCCGGAAGTAGAAAAACAACTTTCTCACTTATGGGAATATACATCCACACATCAACATCAAACAGTTGCTCATGCGTTGACAGCATTGCATGCGAAATATACTGCAATGAGCCATTAAAACAATGAAAAAGAACAGACAAGACTGTAAACTAACAATTTCACCGTCTTGTCTGTTCTTTTTAATCTTGTTGTAAAAGTGAAGCTAGTACTTGCCAATCTTGATGGATAACAGGTACAAGGGAACGATTATAGAAAATAGCTGCTGGATGAAAAAGTGGAAGGATACGGTAGTTTTTTTCTGACCATTCGTAGGCATCTTTTTGTTTTGTTAGCTGTAAGACGGGACCTGTATAGAGTTGACCATGGTTTTTGGTAACAGTATATTCTTTACCAAGTAATCGTTGCAGGCCAATATTTCCAAGTGTCGCAATTAATTTTGGCTGGACTTCCATCAGTTCGTAATCCAGTATCGGTGCGTGTGCAAATACTTCGGATCGCGTAGGTGTACGATTTGGATAAACAGTTTCTGTGTGTTGTGTCCGTTTATTGATCCGGTGAGTCACGCGATACGGGCGACTCCGTACAGCACTGGTGATATAGACATCTTCTCGTGTTAAACCAGTGGAAGAAAGTGCCTGCATCAATTCTTTTCCAGCTTGTCCGCTAAAAGGGATGTGTGTATCAATCTCTGTTTTCCCTGGGGCTTCTCCTACAAGCATTAATTTAGGATGAAGAGGTCCTTGCCCAGCGACAAACCCTTCTACAGGACGGCCGTTCATCCTTAAAGAAGCCTCTTGTATCAATTCTGTTGGGTATTCCATTTGTGCTCCTCCTTTTTCTTTTATTATAAGAAGAAAAGAAACGCAATGCGACTATTTTATTTGGCAGAAACGAAGAGGAAAGAAAAGCAGGAGAACGATTGTTTAAATCTTTATTTCATTTTTTGAATTTAAATTTAGTTGACGAACAGCGGCTGTTCTGGTAAGCTAGTACTGTTGTAATTGTGGACTCCACAGCTACAACCGCTCAGAACAAGTAATAAGCACAGCAGATGCTGTCACTTCGGATGGCGAGTCTAAGTATATCAGAAGGAGGTGCTTTATAGCATGTACGCAATTATTAAAACTGGTGGTAAACAAGTAAAAGTTGAAGTTGGACAAGCAATCTATGTTGAAAAACTTGACGTTGAAGCAGGAGAAAAAGTTGTTTTTGACGAAGTTATCTTAGTAGGTGGCGAATCTACAAAAGTAGGCGCTCCAACTGTTGCAGGTGCAACTGTTGAAGGTACTGTTGAAAAACACGGCAAACAAAAGAAAGTCGTTACTTTCAAATACAAACCTAAAAAACATTCACACCGCAAACAAGGTCATCGTCAACCATATACAAAAGTGGTTATCGACGCGATCAACGCTTAATCAGCGTTTGAGAAAGAAGGCCTATATATGATCAAAGGAACATTTAAGCGAAATGACGCAGGTCAGATCGTTTCATTCACTTTGACCGGGCATGCTGATGCTGGTCCTTATGGAAGTGATATCGTTTGTGCAGGTGTTTCTGCGTTAGCGATCAGCACTGTCAACGGGATTGCCTCATTAGCCGGTTTTGAACCGATTGTTGAAATGAATGAAGAAGAAGGCGGTTATCTTTATACCGAAGTCACTTCAGGAATGACACAAGAACAAAACAATATTGCTGAGATTCTATTAGAAAATCTTTTATTAGGTTTACAATCAATAGAAGCTGAAAACTCAGAATATATCCAAATTAAAACAATCAATGATAAATAGGAGGTGCAGACCATGTTGTTATCTATGAATCTACAATTATTTGCCCACAAAAAAGGTGGCGGTTCTACATCTAACGGCCGTGACTCAGAATCAAAACGTCTAGGTGCTAAACGCGCTGATGGACAAACAGTTACAGGTGGATCAATTCTTTACCGTCAACGCGGTACAAAAATCTATCCAGGTGTAAACGTGGGTATCGGTGGAGACGACACTTTATTTGCAAAAGTTGATGGCGTAGTACGTTTCGAACGTAAAGGCCGTAACAAAAAACAAGTGTCTGTTTATCCAGTAGCTCAAGAAGCTTAATTGAATCTTGCGATTAAAGAGGTTGTGACAAGACTTTTGTCACAGCCTCTTCTTTGTTTATAAAAATAAAAGTTGTAATGAAGGATGCGAAGGTTACCATGTCTTTTTACGCTTAATATTTTTTTGCCATCTTGTAATCAGAATGTTTTGATAACGATTGTTTTTATTAATGAAAGCGATATTGTTTGCTATCAGCAGCATCATTGTAGGATAAATAGTGTTCTTTTTCTTGTTTCCAATATAAAAATGGAATTGATATTTTGTGTTCTTTTATCTTCATTACGCTTGTCCCTTCGCTTGTTGTCAACGAAACAAAATCAGGTAAATAGTTGACGAAACGGAAATAAATACATAGTATTATGTTTTGAAGCCTAAGAACAACAGTCTATAGAAAAGGAGCGATACCATTGGCAAAACGCATGGACCGAATTTATATGTATGTCAAAGAAAAAACCGCTCATTTAACAAAGGCAGAATATGACCAAGGAGTAACGACACAAGAAATTGCTGAAGTGTTAGGAATCCAACGAACGAATAGCAGTAAGGATCTGAATCAGCTAGTGCGCGAAGGAAAATTGATAAAGACAGATGGACGACCAGTACGTTACATATATCAAACACTCGCTACGCACGTAAAGCCAGCTGCAAAACATGTGGTCAGTTACAAAGAAACGCCGGTCTCTGAAGAAAAAAATACGCTCCAGATAGATACTAAGGATATCTTTGCAAAAATCATTGGAGCTAATGGTAGCATGAAAAACTCAGTGGAACAGGCAAAAGCTGCGATCTTGTATCCGCCAAGAGGATTAAATTGCTTGATTACAGGACCTACCGGATCAGGAAAGACTTATTTTGCGCACGCGATGTATCATTTTGCTAAAGCACATCATGTAATAGATGAGGAAACGGAACTGATTGTTTTCAATTGTGCTGATTACGCGAATAACCCTGAGCTTTTGATGAGCCATTTATTTGGGTATGCAAAAGGAGCCTTTACAGGTGCAGATGAAGAAAAAATGGGAATTATCGATCAAGCGGATGGTGGTATGCTATTTCTGGATGAAATTCACCGATTGCCTCCAGAAGGCCAAGAAATGATCTTTTACTTTATGGATCACGGGACTTACAGTCGACTTGGAGAAACAACGAAATCTCATGAAGCAAATGTACGAATCGTAGGTGCGACCACAGAAGATCCAGGCTCTTCGCTATTGGAAACTTTTGTTCGGCGTATCCCAATTAATATCAAACTTCCGGCTTTTGAAAAACGTCCTGCAAATGAGAAAGTCGATTTAGTAAAAATTATGATTGCCCACGAAGCGAACCGCACGCAACGAAAGATCTCTTTGACAGAAGATGTAGCAAAAGCACTGATTGGCAGTGTGACTTATGGGAATATAGGTCAATTGAAGTCGAATATCCAGTTAGTATGCGCACGAGGATTTCTAAATCATATGCAATCTCCCGAAATATCGATTACGATTGATGATTTGACAGAAGGGATTCGTAGCGGATTGATTCAATTAGCAAGCAACCGCAGTGCAATGGCAGAGCTTTCTAAAATATTGGAGCCAAAGATAACTGTAGCACCAAACGATACGATCATGAAAATCCAATCAGACTCCTATGAATTACCTTATAATCTATATGATATTATCGGAGATAAAGCAGCTTTGCTGAAGTCGGATGGGTTGGACCAAGAAGCAATCAATCACTTTATTTCTACAGATATCAACATCCATCTGAAGTCTTTTTATAAAGACCATGGGTTTTCTTTTAATGCAGATAGCAAATTAGCAGAATTTGTAGATCCAAAAATCATAGAAGTGACCAATCAGATTTATGTAATGGTCAAAAGATCTTTACCGTATGAGTTTCAGCAAAACTTTATTTATGCTATGAGCTTGCATATCAGTTCGTTTTTGAAAAAGATCAATTTAGGAGAAGAACGGCATACGAATGATAATATCCGTGAGATGGCATTTGATTTTCCAGATGAATATGCTGTTGCGAAAGAAGTGCGTAGTTATATAGAAACGTATTTTCAAGTGGATATTCCAGAAAGTGAAGACTACTACTTGACTGTTCTACTCGTCTCGTTACGGGCGAACCAAGCAAGCGGCAGAATCGGTGTAGTCGTTGCGGCTCACGGAAACAGTACAGCAAGCAGTATGGTTCAAGTTGTCCAACAGTTGTTAGATGCAGAGAACGTACGAGCAGTAGACATGCCGTTGGATATGGATCCGAAAACAGCTTTAGACCGAATTGAACGCAATGTACAAGAAGTAGATGAAGGAAGCGGGGTCATACTATTAGTGGATATGGGGTCCCTCGCCTCATTTAATTCACAAATTCAGCGAGACACTGGGATACCTGTACGTACCGTTGACATGGTAACGACTTCTCTAGTTTTGGAAACCGTACGAAAGGTCTCTGTATTAGGGACAGATTTAGATATGTTGCATGAATCGTTGAAGAATTTTCGAGGCTACGCAGAAATATCTTCTGTAGAACCTGTCCAGGAAACAAAACCTATCCATAAGAAAAAAGCTGTTTTGGCCATTTGTGCATCTGGCGAAGGTACAGCGCAAAGAATCAAAGAATTGATCGAACGAGCGGTAAATAAGCGTCAAGAAACAGAATTAGAAGTTCTAGCTTTGTCGATTGTGGAAGTGAAAGAAGAATTGCCAGTTATCCAAAAAGAATATCAGATCATAGCAACTACTGGAATTACTGATTTGAATATCCAAGCACCATTTATTCCTTTAGAGCGCTTCATTGATCAAAATATCGAAGTCATTTTAGATCAGTTGCTTATGGAATCAGAAATGGAAGAAACTGAATTCGTCTCGCTAGATGAAGAGACAGCTAAAAAAACATGTGTTGAGTTTATCTCTGAGAACTTCATCTTTATCAATGGTAGTAAACTAATCGATCCAATGTGGCAATTTTCTACACAAATCTCTCAGACGATGGGAATTGGCAATGAAGAATATGGCTTTAAGATCAACTTAGTGATGCACACAGCAGGAATGATCGAACGGATTATTCGAAATGAAACGTTGACGGTGGAAGAAAACGAATTGACGAATACAATGAGTGATCCTCTTTATAATCAATTAACAGCCTCGGTTGTCCTGCTAGAAGATAAGATAAAAGTAAAAGTGCCAATAGAAGAAATGTATTATCTGCTACGTCTAGTGCATAATCAGCTAGATAAAAAAGAATACACTATGCCTTAAATACACAAAAACGATACACTTTTATAGTGTATCGTTTTTGTGTATTGGTTAAGAATCCTTTAAATTCAATTAGTGTATCGTAAAAAAGTTGGCACGCTTTTTGCTTATAATAGTGTGTGCTAGGAGGTGGTTGTTCACACAGAAATGATAGGGGTTTCTGTGAAGTAGTGAGGAAGAAGGAGTTTTGCAGATGGATATTCGATTGGCACGTATAGATGATCGTTTAATCCACGGGCAAGTCGCAACAGTTTGGTCGAAGCAAACAGGTGTTGAACGTATCATTGTGATCAGCGATGTAGTTGCTCAAGATAAATTGAGAAAGTTTCTATTAAAAGAAGCTGCACCGCCGGGAATCACAGCAAATGTAATAACCGTGCAGAAAATGATTCAAATCTATCATAGTGGACTATTATCACGAGCGAAAGTGATGCTTTTATTCACCAATCCCCAAGATGTTGAAGCGGTTGTCCGCTGCGGTGTACAGTTGAAGTCGTTGAATATCGGCGGTATGAGTTTTACTGAAGGCAAATCAATGATTACCAATTTTGTTTCAGTAAATCAACAAGATATTGATTCCTTTCGTTACTTGAACAGTCAAGAAGTGGAGTTAGAGATTCGAAAAGTACCTGCTGACAGGAAAATCCTTTTGATGGAACTACTAGCGAAAATCAAAAAGGTGTAACAAAAATGGTTGTTGGAAAAGGTCAAATAATTCTGTTGTAATGGTTAGCAATTATTAATATTTTTGAATTTGTTACAACAAAAGTAAATAGGAGGTATAAATATGGTAGGGATTATCCTAGCAAGTCATGGACAATTTGCTGAAGGAATCTTACAATCCGGTTCAATGATCTTTGGCGAACAAGAAAACGTCAAAGCCGTGATTTTGAAACCAAGTGAAGGTCCAGATGACTTGAGAGCCAAATTGGAAGAAGCGGTTGCTTCTTTTGATAATCAAGACGAAGTGTTATTCTTAGTTGATTTATGGGGTGGAACACCGTTCAATCAATCAAACACATTATTCGAAGAGCACAAAGATAAATGGGCAATCGTCAGCGGTTTGAATTTGCCAATGTTGATTGAAGCCTATGCATCACGCTTTTCAATGGAATCTGCTCATGAAATTGCAGCGCATATCATTGAAACAGCAAAAGATGGTGTAAAAGTGAAACCGGAAGAATTAGAACCGGCAGAAGCACCGAAAGCAGCAGTTGAAGACGCACAACCTAAAGGAGCACTTCCAGAAGGAACTGTGGTCGGAGACGGGAAAATCAAATATGTATTAGCTCGTGTTGACTCACGTCTGTTACATGGACAAGTTGCGACAGCTTGGACAAAAGCAGTGCAACCAAACCGTATTATCGTTGTTTCAGATGCAGTATCAAAGGATGATCTGCGTAAGAGACTAATCGAACAAGCTGCTCCTCCAGGTGTAAAAGCAAATGTTATTCCTATTAGCAAAATGATCGAAGTCGCAAAAGACCCTCGTTTTGGAAATACCAAAGCATTGCTTTTATTTGAAAATCCTGAAGACGTATTGACAGCTGTTGAAGGTGGCGTGGACATCAAAGAATTAAATGTTGGGTCAATGGCGCATTCAGTTGGTAAAGTCGTTGTAAGTAAAGTATTGTCTATGGGACAAGAAGATGTTGAAGCGTTTGAGAAGCTTGAACAAAAAGGTGTGAAATTCGATGTACGTAAAGTACCTAATGATTCACGCGATAACATGGATGACATTTTGAAAAAAGCAAAAGCTGAATTAGCAAAAGCGTAATAAATAATATTAAAATTTATAGGAGGCTTATCATGTCTATTATTTCAATAATTTTAGTCGTATTAGTTGCCTTTCTAGCTGGTATGGAAGGTATTCTTGATGAATTTCAATTTCATCAACCACTAGTGGCATGTACATTGATCGGTTTAGTTACCGGAAACCTCGAAGCTGGTATCGTACTTGGCGGTACGCTTCAAATGATCGCTTTAGGTTGGGCAAATATCGGTGCCGCTGTAGCACCAGATGCTGCATTAGCATCAGTAGCATCAGCAATTATTTTAGTTTTAGGTGGACAAGGTGTTAAAGGTGTTCCTTCTGCGATCGCGATTGCCGTTCCTTTGGCTGTTGCAGGGTTGTTCTTAACAATGATCGTACGTACAATCGCTGTTCCAATCGTTCATTTGATGGATGCAGCTGCTGAAGAAGGAAACATCCGTACGGTTGAAATGTGGCACATCATTGCTGTATGTTTACAAGGGGTTCGTATCGCGGTCCCAGCAGCAGCATTGCTATTTATCCCAGCACAAACTGTGCAATCATTCCTTGAATCAATGCCAGCATGGTTAACAGATGGTATGGCTATCGGTGGGGGAATGGTCGTAGCTGTAGGTTACGCTTTGGTAATCAACATGATGGCTACAAAAGAAGTATGGCCATTCTTCATTATCGGTTTCGTTGTAGCTGCAATTTCTCAATTAACATTGATTGCTCTAGGTGCTTTAGGTGTTGCATTAGCTCTTATTTACTTGAACCTTTCTAAAATGGGTGGTTCATCAAATAATGGAGGCGGAAGCAACTCTGGTGACCCTTTAGGCGACATTTTGAATGACTATTAATCTTGAAGGAGGAAAATAAAATGGCAGAAGAAAAAATCAAATTATCAAAAAAAGATCGTTTAGCTGTTGCATGGCGCTCTACCTTCATTCAAGGTTCATGGAACTACGAACGTATGCAAAACGGTGGCTGGGCATTTTCTATGATTCCAGCAATCAAAAAATTATACAAAACAAAAGAAGAACGTTCTGCAGCATTGAAACGTCACTTGGAATTCTTTAATACACACCCATACATTGCTTCTCCAATTTTAGGGGTTACATTGGCACTGGAAGAAGAACGTGCGAATGGCGCACCTGTTGATGATGTAGCGATTCAAGGGGTTAAAGTAGGTATGATGGGTCCTTTAGCTGGTGTTGGTGACCCAGTGTTCTGGTTTACAGTACGTCCAATGCTAGGTGCACTAGGTGCTTCATTAGCTATGGGAGGAAATATCCTTGGACCAATCATCTTCTTCTTAGGTTGGAACATTATTCGTTGGGCATTCATGTGGTATACACAAGAATTCGGCTACAGAGCTGGTTCTAAAATTACGGATGACCTTTCTGGCGGATTATTACAAGACGTAACAAAAGGTGCTTCTATTTTAGGGATGTTCGTATTAGCTGCCTTGGTACAAAGATGGGTATCAATCAAATTCTTACCAGTTGTATCAACTGTAAAATTAGATAAAGGTGCTTACATCGAATGGGATAAATTACCTTCAGGTGGTGAAGGAATCAAGAGTGCATTTGAACAAGTTAATAATGGCTTAGCCCTTTCTCCTGAAAAGGTAACAACGTTACAAGACAACTTAGACCAATTGATTCCTGGTTTAGCTGCATTAGGATTAACATTGTTCTGTATGTGGTTGCTTAAGAAAAAAGTTTCTCCAATCGTTATTATCCTTGGCTTATTCGTAGTCGGTGTTGTAGGACACGTCATCGGACTTTTATAATCCATAAAAATATAGCTCGGGCGTTGTCCCGAGCTTTTTTTATATAGTATACTGTGAATAAACAGATATTTGGAGGGAGAAAATGGTTCAATCAATCAATACAAAAGTAGACTTAGTAATTGACGCTACTTCATTTACGGGGCTGACAGATTACGGACAAATCATGATAGGCGATAATGGCTTTGAATTTTACCATGCGCGAGATAGACGCAAATATATCCAAATTCCATGGGAAGAAGTGGATTATGTACTAGCATCGGTTATGCTAAAAGGAAAATGGATTCCTCGATATGCCATTCAAACGAAAAAAAATGGTACATACACATTTTCTTCCAAAGAACCTAAAAAAGTACTTCGTGCGATCAGAGAATATGTAGATGAAGATAGAATGGTACAGTCATTGAGTTTCTTTGATGTAGTGAAACGTGGTATCCGTAGCATGTTTAAACGCAAATAAAAAATAAAGAAAACTTCTAAGGGGAGGTTTTCTTTATTTTTTTACTTTGCAGAAGAAAATATGAAATAGCAGAACCAATTATTTGTCCCCTTTAAATCCCTTATGCTAAAATTGATTAGCAAAGAAGGAGGTTATATTATGAGTTGGTTATGGACATTGATTGTTGGAGCTGTGATCGGAGCGATTGCAGGTGCAATCACCAGCAAAGGAAATTCGATGGGCTGTATCACGAATATCATTGCTGGATTAGTTGGTTCAAGTATTGGACAAGCGATTTTCGGCGAATGGGGACCAAAAGCTGCAGGTATGGCACTTATTCCATCTATTTTAGGCGCAGTGATTTTGGTAGCAGTTGTCTCGTTTTTCTTTGGAAAACGGTCATAAGTTTTTTACAAAATAGTAAACTAAAAGGAGTTGCAGCGAGACTGTGACTCCTTTTTGGCTTTCTTTCTTTAAAAGAAAAAGAAGTTTTCCGGAAATTTTTATTTAACTGTCGTGTACGAAGAAAAGTTTGCTATAATAGAAAAAAGCGTGCAAAGAAAGAGGGAGTTTCATTATGATGCTACGTGTAGAAAAATTGCGCAAAAAAATGCAAGAAGAAAATTTGGATTCATTTTTGGTTACCAGTCCGTACAATCTTCGTTACTTAACGAACTTTACAGGTACGACAGGATTAGCTGTTATTACTTTGGAAAAAGCATTTTTTATTACTGATTTTCGTTATACCGAGCAGGCGGCAGCGCAGGCTCAAGGGTTTGAAATTATTAAAAATGTCGGACCTATTTTTGATGAGGTAGCAAACTTAGTACGCAAAGAAGAACTGCACTCATTAGCTTTTGAGGAAACAACAGTCTCATTTTTAGAATATTCGGTTTTAGAAGAAATCATCGATGCGGAATTAGTACCTGTTTCACAGATGATTGAAGAACTTAGAGAAGTGAAAGATGAAGAAGAAATCGCCATTATCGAAAAAGCATGTAATATTGCGGATATGGCTTATGATCACATCCTGAAAATGATCCAACCGGGCATGACTGAGATTGAAGTCGCAAATCAACTAGACTTTTATATGCGTTCTCTTGGCGCTTCAGGTGTTTCTTTTGATACGATCGTTGCTAGCGGATTGCGTTCGGCTATGCCGCATGGTGTAGCAAGCAAGAAACTCATCGAAGAAGGTGACTTGATCACGTTGGATTTTGGCTGCTATTACGAAGGATATGTTTCTGATATGACACGTACATTCGCTATTGGTGATCCTGGAGAAAAATTAAAAGAAATATATCAAGTAGTTCTAGATGCGCAATTAGCGGTTATTGATGCTGCGAAACCAGGAATGACTGGTGTACAATTAGACGCAGTTGCTAGAGATTATATTTCAAAACATGGTTACGGTGAAGCATTTGGACATTCTACAGGACATGGGATCGGTCTGGAGATCCACGAAGGACCGAATGTTTCTTCTCGTGCGGAAAAACAATTTGTACCAGGAAATGTAATTACTGACGAGCCAGGGATCTACTTACCAGGAATCGGTGGGGTACGTATTGAGGACGATTTGCTGATCACAGAAGATGGCAATCGTGTATTGACTCGTTCACCAAAAGAATTGATCATCTTATAGTCTCGTCCATAAAAGAAGTAAGCGTAAAAATCAGTGTTCACAGACTTTGTTATAGAAAATCGCTTGATTTAATGATACACTATAGAAGAACTTTTAAGCTGTAAGAGATAATAAAGTTGGATATTTTCTCCAATTCATAGCAATTTGCAGCTGATCGGCGGCAGTTTTTTTACCAAATGATCATTATAGCCGCATCATAGAGAATTCGGATGTATCTCGTGCTTAGGCAAAGGGAGGAATAAATAAATGGCAGATGAAAAAAATTTGATTTTAAACGCAAACCAAGATTTGGGAGAGATCGTGATTGCTCCTGAAGTCATCGAAGTAATCATCGGGATTGCTGCTTCTAAAGTAGAAGGCGTATATGGAATGCGCGGAACTTTTGCCAGCAATGTCACTGAATTATTAGGACGAGCAGCTCACGGAAAAGGTGTTTACTTGGCAAATGAGGAAGATGGCTTGAAAGTAGATCTTTACTGCTACCTGGAATATGGTGTTTCAGTTCCTAAAGTTGCAATGGAAATGCAAGAACGGGTTAGCCAGCAAGTCCTTTTCATGACAGATATCGATCTAGCTGAAGTCAATATCCATGTAGTAGCTGTTGTTCCTGAAAAATTAGAACAACCAACAATCGAAGAACTTTTTGAAGACGAAGAGGAAGAGAATGAATAAAGAATTATCAAGACACGAGATTCGGGAGATGGCATTGCAGGCTTTATTTCCGTTAGACTTCAATGCAGACCTAACAAAAGAAGATGCGATTTTCAACGCAATCGAATTAGACCACCGCGACATGATCAATGAAGATGAATCAGAGTTTGTTCCTGTTTATCTTGATACGCTAGTTGGCGGTGTCTGTGCAAAAAAAGATGAATTGGATAAAGTGATCGAAAAACATTTGAAAAACAATTGGCATATCAATCGGATCTCAAAAATGGATTTGGTGATCTTGCGTATCGCGATTTTTGAAATGACTTATGTGACAGATGTACCAGCGGCTGTTGCTTTAAATGAAGCAATTGAGTTGGCAAAAACATTTAGTGATGACCGTTCGCGTAAATTCGTCAACGGTGTTTTATCCAATGTATTAAAAGAATTAGAAGCTGGGGCGTAAGTCCTAGCTTTTTTCTGTGAATCATCATAAACCTGTTATAAATCGGGAAAATTCTATGGTAGAATGAAAACACAAAAAATATCTGGGAGTGGTTAGATGGCAGAATTGATTAACGGAAAAGAATTAGCTGAAAAAATGCAGGCAGACATTGCTGAAAAAATCCAAAAATTGAAAGATAATGGTATCCATCCCGGATTAGTTGTTTTATTGGTAGGGGAAAATCCAGCCAGTCAAATCTATGTAAGAAATAAAGAACGCGTAGCAAAAGAAATCGGAATCCATTCATCAGTAGAGCGTTATCCTGAGACGATTTCTGAAAACGAACTACTTGCAGAAATCGAAAAATACAATCAAGATCCTAGATTTCATGGTATATTGGTTCAATTACCATTGCCAAAGCATATAGATGAAGAAAAGATCCTGTTAGCTATCCGTCCTGAAAAAGACGTAGACGGTTTTCATCCAATGAATTTAGGCAGACTCCTTGCGGGTAAACCGGACAAGATTCCTTGTACGCCATATGGCATCATGAAAATGTTTGAAGCTTATTCTATCGATCCGGCGGGTAAACGAGCAGTAGTTATCGGACGAAGCAATATCGTCGGTAAACCGATGGCTCAGCTGCTCTTGATGGCAGATGCAACTGTTACTGTTGCTCATTCTAAAACCGAAAATCTGGCTGAACTGGCACAAGAAGCAGATATCTTAGTCGTAGCAATAGGACGTGGACATTTTGTCACAAAAGAATTCGTAAAACCAGGTGCTGTAGTGATCGATGTAGGGATGAACCGTGATGCTAACGGTAAGCTGATCGGTGATGTGAAATTTGATGAAGTGGAGCCTATTGCAGGCTGGATCACTCCTGTGCCAAAGGGTGTAGGGCCAATGACTATCACAATGCTGATGTATCAAACCGTAAAATCTGCCGAAGCTTTTGGAGCAGGTGAATAAATGGCACAAGAATATTTAACTGTCACTACATTAACGAGGTATTTGAAACGTAAATTTGATGCCGATCCTTATTTAGAACGGGTATATTTAACCGGTGAAATATCGAATTTCCGTTTACGCGCCAATGCCCATCAATATTTCAGCTTAAAAGATGATCATGCAAAAATATCTGCTATTATGTTCAAAGGTGCATTCCAAAAATTACGATTCCAGCCAAAAGAAGGAATGAAAGTCCTTGTTGTTGGGCGTATTTCACTCTATGAAGCGGGAGGTTCGTATCAAATCTATGTAGAGCACATGGAGCCTGATGGAATAGGTGCTTTATATCAAGAATTGGAAGAACGAAAAGAAAAGCTGATGAAGGAAGGCCTTTTTCAAGGTCCTAAAAAAATGTTGCCGCGTTTCCCAAAGCGAATCGCGATTCTTACCAGTCCAAGCGGAGCGGTTATACGCGATATCATCACGACGGTGAAAAGAAGGTATCCAATTGTCCAATTGGTTTTGTTCCCAACCGTTGTACAAGGGAATCAAGCAGCGGACAATGTTGTCAAAAATATCCGACGAGTAGAAGAGATGGGCGATTTTGATACAATGATCATTGGTCGTGGGGGCGGATCGATTGAGGATTTGTGGCCGTTTAATGAAGAACGGGTTGCTCGAGCGATTTATCAAGCCAATACGCCGGTGATCTCATCTGTGGGACATGAAACAGATACCACGATCGCTGATTTAGTAGCAGATGTTCGGGCTGCTACTCCAACAGCAGCTGCAGAATTAGCTGTTCCTGTTTTGTCAGAAGAGTTGATGCGCATTCAAGAACGGCAAGCTAGATTGCAGCAGGCGTTTGTACGCCAGATCCAGCGCAAACAAGAACGGTTCGAGCGTGCTCGACGTTCCTATGTCTTTCGGCAGCCTGAAAGATTGTATGAAGGTCAGACCATCAAATTAGATCAATTGAAACAGCGATTATATCAAGCTACACAGCAGATTTATCATGCAAAAGAAAAGCAAACGATCGCGTTAAGCCACCAATTGGAACAAGTGGCTCCGCTTTATCGAGTCAAAGCAGCCCGCCAAGAAACTGCTTATCTAGAAAAACGTTTAGAAGAGAAAATCCAACAATATATGAAACAACAGCAGCAGCGTTTTGCTCAAGCTGTTCAATCTCTTGATTTGTTGAGTCCATTGAAAATCATGGGAAGAGGCTACAGCTATACGACGTTAAATGATCAAGTAGTAAAAAGTGTCTCCGAGATTCATCAAGGGGATTTGCTGACAATCCATTATCAAGATGGAATCGTTAAAGGACAAGTACAAGAGATAGATAAAGGAGAATAAGAATATGGAAAATCCAACTTTTGAAGAGTCACTGCAAGAATTAGAAAAAATCGTCATGCAGCTAGAACAAGGAGACGTTCCATTAGAATCAGCTCTAGATTCGTTTAAACGAGGAATGGAATTAAGCAAACATTGCCAAGATACCTTAGCTAAAGCAGAAGAAACTTTGACGAAAATGATGACAGAATCAAATGAAGAAGTTGATTTTGACGGAAACGAGGAAAGCTGAGATGAGATTAACTGACTTTTCAGCTATTCATCTACCTGCTGTAGAAAAAGAAATCTTGTCTTTTTTAGATGAACATACGACGGATAGAGCACTCTGTGATGCGATGACTTATTCAGTGAAAGCAGGTGGAAAAAGAATCCGTCCCTTATTACTTTTAGCGGCCGTTGCTTCCTTTGATGAGCCTATCGATGTTCCCGTCTATCAAGTAGCAGCTGCTTTAGAAATGGTGCATACGTATTCCTTGATCCACGATGATTTGCCTGCGATGGACAATGATGATCTTCGAAGGGGAAAACCTACCAATCACAAAGTATTCGGCGAAGCGTTAGCTATATTGGCTGGAGATGGTTTACTGACAGGCGCATTCCAGCTGATCAGTATGGCACACTTGGGTCATTCTCCTAAGCTTCTGTTGCTTCAGCAATTAGCTGTTTGTGCGGGGTCACAAGGTATGGTGGCTGGACAAGCTGCAGATATCGAAGGAGAATCAAAAAAGCTTTCATTAGAGGAATTAGCATTAATTCATGAAAGAAAGACAGGACGTTTGATTCGTTATGCCTTGCTAGCTGGAGGTATATTAGCGAAGCAACCTGAAGAAATCTTATTGCTACTTCAACGATTAGCCGAACATTTAGGTTTGGCTTTCCAGATAAGAGATGATCTACTTGATGTGATTGGTACAACGAAAACGTTAGGGAAAACAGCTGGCAAAGATGAACGTATGGAAAAAAACACTTACCCGCGTTTATTAGGACTAGAAAAGACACATGAGGCGTTGGAGATTGAGTTGTTATCCGCTAATAAGATCATAGACAAATTAGAAGAGGACGTTTTTTCTTTTGATGGCGGGCTGATGCGCCAGATGATCAAGCAATTTGATGTGGAGAAATGAGGGAAAGAATGGAAAAAGAACGCGTAGATGTATTAGCGGTCAAACAAGGATTATTTGAAACAAGAGAACAAGCCAAACGTTCAGTTATGGCTGGTTTGATTTACAACGAAAAAAACGAGCGGTTTGATAAACCGGGAGAAAAAATTCCAGTAAGTAGTGAATTAAGAGTCAAAGGTAAAAAACTTCCTTATGTTTCTCGGGGTGGATTAAAATTAGAAAAAGCGCTCAAAGCATTTGATCTATCTGTTGAAGGAAAAACATTGTTAGATATCGGTGCTTCCACTGGCGGATTTACTGATGCAGCTTTGCAAAATGGCGCTAAAATGAGTTATGCTTTAGATGTCGGTTACAATCAGCTAGCTTGGAAAATCAGACAAGATCCTAGAGTCGTCGTAATGGAAAGAGTGAATTTTCGTTATGCAAAACCCGAAGACTTTACCTTAGGGATTCCAGAAGTTGCTGTCATCGATGTTTCTTTTATTTCACTAAAACTGATGCTGCCTCCATTACATGCTATTTTAAAAGAAGAGGGAGAAGTGATTGCCTTAATCAAACCCCAATTCGAAGCAGGCAGAGAAGCTGTAGGGAAAAACGGAATTGTTCGTGACGCACAGACCCATCAAAAAGTTTTAGAAGACATTTTGTCATTTGCGGCACAAGGTGGATATGATGTGCTGGAAGTAAGTTATTCTCCAATCACGGGGGGAGAAGGAAATATCGAGTTCTTGGCTCACTTGAGGAAGGTACCTGAAAGCGGCACGATCAATCCAGCTATTAATATGGCAGAAGTAGTTTCAAACGCACACGAACAGTTTGACCATAAATAAATTGTAACTGTGAAAATCAAGTGAGAAGTATGCGGATTCTTCTTTATTATACCAAGGAAATAAGCTATCATTGGTTAAGAAGAATAAGCTAAGGAGCGAAGACGTAATGAGAAAAAAAGATCGGCATCGTTTGATTACTCGATTGTTGAGTGAGCAAGATATCCGAAAGCAGGAAGAATTTGTTGAAATCCTGAAAAGCAAAGGAATATCTGTTACTCAAGCTACGATTTCCAGAGATATAAAGGAACTAAAACTGATTAAGGTACCGGCCTCAGATGGCGGCTACCGTTATAGTATACCAGCTGAAACAAATGAAGATGTAAATACTAAATTGGAAAAACTGTTAAAAGACGCTTTCGTAGCAGTTGACCAAATGGAAAAATTTGTTACTTTGAAAACTTTGCCGGGGAATGCTTCGGCAGCAGCGAATTTGATCGATAAGCGCTACAAGAAAGAATTATTTTCGATTATCAATGATGACGATAATGTTTTGATGATTACACGAACTGAAGACCAGGCAGTTTTACTAAAGAAAGACTTCCTGCATTACCTTTAAGTTGAGGAGCGAATGTGATGCTACAAGAAATCAGTATTACTAACTTTGCGATTATTCCGGAATTGCGGCTTTCTTTTCACGAAGGAATGACCGCGCTGACCGGAGAGACTGGTGCGGGTAAATCCATCATTATTGATGCTTTAGGTTTGTTAGCAGGAGGAAGAGGTTCAAGCGATTATATACGTCAAGGCGCAGAAAAATGCATTCTTGAAGGATTGTTTGAACTTCCGAAACAAGAAGGATTCTCTGAATTGATGGTTGAATTAGGTATCGAAACGGATGAAGACATTCTGATCGTTCGACGAGATATGTCCTTGACTGGAAAAAATGTTTGCCGAGTGAATGGTCACATCATCACGCTAGCTAATCTAAGGAAAATCGGCAGTTATTTAGTGGATATCCAAGGGCAAAACGAACATCAGGAACTGCTCCAGCCTGAATCACATCTTGCTTTATTGGATCGTTTTGGAGATGCAGCTTTCCAACAGAAGAAAAAGAGTTATCAGCAAGAATATACCTCTTATCGTGAGCTGGAAAAAAGGGTACGAAAAGTGCAGCAAAATGAAAAATCCTATGTTCAGAGAATAGATATGCTCCATTTCCAGCAAGAAGAAATAGCTGCTGCTGATTTGCAAGTCGGAGAAGAAGAGAAATTAAAAGAAGAAAGAGAAAAACTTAGCAATTATCAAAAAATTGCTGATGGATTAGCTGCAGGCTACGGAGCACTGACGAATAATGAACAAAACAGTGTAGATGGCGTTGGCTTGACCGTTGCAGAATTGCAAGGGATCGCACATCTAGATGTGGAGTATGAAGCAATTTATGAAAATATCCAAAGTGCTTACTATTTGTTACAAGATGCAATCGGAGACATGAGTCGTCAAATCGATTTGTTGGAGTTAGATGAGAACCGTTTAGAAGAAGTGACTCAACGTTTAGAATTAATCCGACAGTTGAAACGCAAATATGGCGAATCCATTGAGTCGATATTGGCTTACTATGACGAAATCACCGAAGAGCTAGCTTCTTCTGATTTTTCAGAAGGTCAATTGGACAAAATGAAAGAGGAACTAGAGCAAAAAGAGCTTCTACTTCAGCAACAAGCCGCAGATCTTCATGAAGCGCGTAAAAAAATCGCAAAAGAATTGGAAAAATCCATTCTGCATGAATTAAAAAGTCTGTATATGGAAAACACTGAGTTTGAAGTACGTTTCTTAAAAGAAGAAAACAGACAATTGAATCATGATGGGTTTGACCAAATCGAATTCTACATTACGACCAATCCAGGAGAGCCGCTGAAGCCTTTAGTGAAAGTCGCTTCTGGTGGCGAATTATCTCGGATGTTACTGGCTTTGAAAACTATTTTTTCTTCTGAGCAAGGTGTGACAAGTATTATCTTTGATGAAGTGGATACAGGTGTAAGTGGAAGAGTTGCACAAGCCATCGCGGATAAAATTTCTCAAATATCGAAATACTCTCAAGTTTTGTGCATCACTCATCTACCGCAAGTCGCCGCAGTCGCCGACTATCAATATTATATCGTGAAAGCAGTGATTGATGGTCGTACGCAAACTTCTGTTTCAGAATTGAAAACAAAAGAAAGAGAAGAAGAAATTGCACGCATGCTAGCTGGAAGTGAGATTACAAAACTGACACTCGAACATGCAAAAGAACTATTGCAACTCGCAAGAAGGACCTGATCCACCTCGTAGTGGTTCAGGTCCTTTTTAGCAGCTGATAGCTATATTTTATTTTTTACATGACACTCATGACAGCAGTCAAGACAACAGACCCAATCGTTAAAATCAGCATCGTCCAAATGACAAATTTTGTTACTTTAGCAAAAGTACTTGTTTGTTTTTTTTCACGCATTGTTTTCAACCTCGTAATTAATTAGTTAATCCAAGTGTACAATCTTTTTGTCTTTTCTACAAGAGGTCTTTTTTATAAAAACTTCCCTTTTTTTAAATAATAGGTAGTTACGATACAAATAAATAATGTTAATAGGACTAGCCAGATAAACGCATCATCTCTTTCAGCAATGGGTAGCTTGATGTTCATCCCATAGATACTTCCGACGATTGTTGGTATAGTTAATATAATCGTTAAAGAAGTTAAAATTTTCATAATATTATTCAAATTATTCGATACAATTGCTGAAAAAGTCTGATTCATTTGTTCTACTAGTTTTAATTGAATGCGAGAAGTAGTCATTGCTTGCTCTGTTTCTACCAATACATCACGCAGATGGTTTTTCAACGCATGATTTTCTTGGAAAAGTTTATTTTGTGCTAATTCTTTCAATGCATCTAAATTAGCAGAAGTCGCTTCTCTGAAATAAACAAGGCTTTTTTGGATATCCATGATTTGATAAAGTTGTTTGTTTTCAGTTGATACTTGAAGTTTGGCTTCCAAAGTATCGCATTGAGATTGAAGCGTAGCTAAATAACTGTTATAAGACAGTGTAACCTGCCAGATGAATTGAAAGAAGATATTGAGATTGGGTGAAACATCGCTTTTTGGAAAGGTTTGACTAAAGACTTTCTTTAAAAATAGTGGTTCATGATTCGTAATTGTGATAAGCTTCTTTTTGGGCGTCAAAATGATAGAGAGCGGGTATGTATCCACTTGAAAATAACCGCTAGGACTTGTTTTAGCAAACGGATATTGTAACAATAATAACGCTGGTTTTGTCAACTTTGATTGATTGAATTCTTCTGTACGGGAATTTTCTGCATCGTCCAATATGGAAGTGATGTAATCTGACGGAATTTCAAATTGATGTGTCAGCTGATGAATCTCTTCTTGATTGGGACGTTCTACACAATACCAGATCGTTTGGTCAGTTTCCTTTCCGGTATTACGCAGTTTCTCATTATCTAATGTAAAATATTTGATCATGATTTTCCTCCTGTTGCCTGTTTCTTTTATTATAACGGATAGGGGATTGGAATACATGGAATGTGTTTGTAAGATATAGAATATAACTGCATAAATTTAAATAAAATGAAACAGTTGTGTAAAGTATATACAGTATACTTGAAGCAACGATAAAAAAGGAGTTTACGTTCATGGGCACATTCACACCACTTATCTTGTTTTGGTATATTTACCCGGTAATCGTTTTGTTTGGTTGCCAATTTCTTGTAAAATTATTTTCGTTAAATCGTCGTTTTAAAATAAAAGCCCCTGATTTGGCGATTCCTTTTTTGTGGGGCGGTATGCATGCGTTGTCTAGAAACACAGCGACAATTTCTATCCTGCCGTTTTTCTTTATTTCTGTTTTACTAATGGGCATCTGTATTGCTGTTTTTCAAGCATATTATTATGAAGAAATCATTTATCCGCGTTATTTCAAGATGACTTGGCGTTTGGTATTTCTGCTGACGATCGTCTTGTACGCGGTCTTGATCATTGTGAATATACTTTCTTACCTATGAAAAAAGCAGAAAAGCTGTAAAAAGTCTTTTAAAAGGCTTTTTGCAGCTTGATTCTTAAAAAAATGTTTACGAATAAAAAAAGTTGTTCCCGGATTTCCTAGAAAAGGTGGTAGAAAGTGGGGGATTGTGGTAGACTAATTTTAGTTAGTGGAGGAATGGGGGGCTTTCAATGTTGATGGGTGAATTCCAACATAATATTGATGCAAAAGGACGTTTAATCGTTCCCTCAAAACTTCGTGAAGAACTTGGCGAAAAGTTTGTTCTGACACGCGGATTGGATGGTTGTCTTTTCGGCTATCCGATGAGCGAATGGGAAAATCTGGAAGCTAAGCTGAACGAAATGCCGTTGGCTAAAAAAGACGCACGTACATTTGTGCGATTCTTCTATTCGGCTGCCACTGAATGCGAACTTGATAAACAAGGACGGATCAATATACCAAGCACGTTAAGAAATTATGCAGCTTTGACAAAAGGGTGCGTAATCATCGGCGTATCTAACCGAATTGAAATTTGGGATGAGACACGATGGGAAGATTTTTCTGCAGAAGCAGAAGAGAATTTTGACGAAATTGCTGAAAATATGATTGATTTCGGACTATAAGAATAGGAAGAGGCTGACTAATGACTGAAACATTTCAACACTATACAGTCATGTTGAAAGAAACGGTAGATGGATTGAACATCAAACCGGATGGCGTTTATGTAGACTGTACACTCGGCGGTGCCGGACATAGTGAATATTTATTGAGCCAACTAAGTTCTAAAGGGCACCTGTATGCGTTTGACCAAGATCAAAAAGCAATCGATCACGCCAAGCTGCGTTTAGCTTCTTATGTCGAACAAGGGATGGTCACATTTATCAAAGCGAATTTCAGAGAATTAGAAGAACGCTTGAGTGAGTATGTAGATAAGGTAGATGGTATTTTGTATGACTTAGGGGTTTCCTCTCCTCAACTAGATGAAGCAGAACGTGGATTTAGTTATCATCAAGATGCACCCTTGGATATGCGTATGGATCAGTCAGCTCCTTTAACCGCTTATCACGTAATTAATGAATATTCCTACCATGAATTAGTAAAGATTTTCTTCCGCTATGGCGAGGAGAAATTTTCCAAACAAATTGCTCGTGAAATCGAACGAGTACGAAAAACAAAACCAATCCAAACAACTGGTGAGCTTGTCGAAATCATTAAACAAGTCATCCCAGCTCCCGCAAGAAGAAAAGGCGGGCATCCTGCAAAAAGAATTTTTCAAGCTGTGCGGATTGCAGTAAATGACGAACTTGGTGCCGAAGAGGCCTCTTTAGAACAGGCAATCCGGTTATTGAAAGTCAATGGAAGAATCAGTGTGATCACATTCCACTCATTAGAAGACAGAATTGTCAAAAGTATGTTTAAAGAATATAGTACGGTTCAAGATTTACCACCGGGACTTCCTGTCATACCTGATGAATTTCAACCGGAACTGAAAGTCATTACTCGTAAACCAATCCTTCCTTCAGAGGAAGAGTTAGCAGAAAACAATCGATCACGCAGTGCAAAGTTACGTATTGCAGAAAAAATAAGAATGAAAGAGGAGTAGAATGATGGCAGAATTAAAGAAAATGCAAGAGTACGAATATGATTTACCTGAATTGGTGGATCAGCCAGAACAACAAATGCCAGATTCTTCTTCGAATCAAGAAATCATTCTTCCACAATCACCAGCAAAACGATTGAAGCAGATTTCTGCTTTGGAAAAAATTGCTGTGGCAAGCGTGGCGATTGCTATTGTTGCTTTGTGTGTTTTAACAGTCATGTTGCGTACAAATATCAGCGGAGCTGAAAAAGAAATCACATCAATACAAACAGAAATCAAGGATAAAAAGCAAGAAAAAACGAGTTTAGAACAAGAAAAAAATGAACTTTCTCGTACTGAACGGATTAAACAAATCGCAGAAGAAAAAGGATTGTCTATTAATGACGACAATTTAAGGAAAGTGAAGTAAATGAGTCTTAAAAATAAAATTCGGCGGTTTATGGAAAAGAAAAATCTAAATCCGATGAACAATCGCAAAAAAGTAGGTATCATTTTATTTGCTACGAGTATTGGATTGTTCTTTTTATTTGCCGTCCGTTTCTCGTATATCGTTATTGGAGGTCATGTTGCTGGTACCTCATTAGCTGAAAAAACAAAACAGTTGTACCAAGGAAGTGAAGTAGTAAAAGCAAAAAGAGGAACGATTTATGATCGTAACGGTGTGGCGCTCGCAGAAGATGCCTCCTCTTATTCAATTAAAGCGATACTCTCAAAAACATATACTTCTGGGGATAAAAAGCTGTATGTCGAAGAAAAGAATTTTGATAAAATAGCAGAAATCCTGCATAAGAATCTTTCTATAGACAAAAAAGATGCACTGAATATTTTAGAAGACGGCGCAAAAAAAGAGCTGTATCAAGTTGAATTTGGTAGCTATGGGAAAAATATCTCCCAAGAAACCAAGCAAAACATCGAAGCAGATATGAAAAAAGAAGGTGTCGCTGGTCTTTACTTTGTCGACCATCAGGCTCGGATGTATCCAAATGGCGTCTTTTCTTCTCATTTTATCGGATATGCAGTTCCAGACAAAGATGAGAATGGCTTAGTTGGTAAACTAGGTTTGGAGTCTGCTTACAATGATATTTTGAGCGGTAAAGATGGTAAGATTATTTATCAAAAAGATAATTTTCAAAATCCTCTGCCAGGTACAGTAGCAGAAGAAGAAAAAGCTGTTGATGGACAAGATATCTACACGACTTTGGACAGTAGACTACAAAGTTATTTGGAAACACTGATGGATCAAGTAAATGAAGAATATCAACCGGAAGAATTGACAGCAGTCTTGATGAAAGCAAAAACTGGAGAGATTTTGGCGATGGGGCAGCGTCCTACTTTCAATCCCGAAACAATGGAAGGTTTGACTGGAGAAGATGCTATCTGGCGTAATTTCTTGGTACAAGATAGTTATGAGCCAGGATCAACCATGAAAGTTTTCACTACTGCAGCCGCTATCGAAGAAGGAGAATTCAACGAGAATGAAACCTTCCAATCTGGAAAAATCCAAGTAGAAGATGCGACGATCAATGACCATGACTTTGGTGAAAAAGGTGTGCTGACCATGCGTCAAGCTCTTTCATGGTCAAGTAACGTCGGGATGGTCATACTGGAACAGCGATTAGGCGGACGATGGTACAATTATTTACAAAAACTAGGATTTGGACAAAGTACCCATTCTGGATTAGATGACGAAGTAAATGGTGCTTTGCCTACATCAAATATTGTCGACCGAGCAATGAGTGCTTATGGACAAGCAGTAGGTGTGACGAATTTCCAAATGATGAAAGCTTTCACTTCTATTGCGAATAACGGTACAATGATTCAACCTCGATATATCAGCAAAGTAGTGGATCCTCAAACTGGAGAAGAGCGAACAACTCAAACAGAAGTTCTAGGACAACCTTTTTCAAAAGAAACAACAGAAAAAGTCCGTGAATATATGAGAGATGTTGTCGAAAGCGAAAACTACGGTAGTGCTTATGGCGTATATAGTGTACCTGGATACAATGTATCGGCAAAAACCGGAACAGCCCAAATCGCTTCTGATACAGGGGGATACCAAACAGGAGATACAGCCTACCTGTATTCGATTGTGGAGATGGTTCCTTCTGAAGATCCAGACTATGTCTTGTATCTAACAATGAAACACCCTAAGACATATGATCGAATGGCTTTGGCTAAAATCGCAAATCCATTGATGAAACGGGCAATGGATTTTAAAGAAACTGAAGAAGATACGGATACAGAAACCAAAACAGAAAAAGTATCCGTAGCCGATTATCGTAATCTAGAAGCAGATGTTGCAGCAGCGGATGCTCAAAAAAGCGGACTGCAACCTGTCGTTATCGGTAACGGGAAAAAAGTACAAAAACAATCTACTGCCAACGGTGATCAGTTGATCTCTGGAGAAAAACTGATTCTATATACTGGCGGCGACAAGCTGATGCCTGATGTAACTGGATGGTCAAAAGCAGATATCATGAAGCTAGGGAAAATCCTTGGTATCGAAGTTAGTTTTGATGGGGATGGTTATTGTGTCAAACAAGAACTTGCTCCATATGAAAAAATCACAAAAGAAAAACTTAATTTTACTTTAGAAGAATAAGAAGAGAAATAGGAGAGAAATGAGCATGGAATGGACACAAGCATTGATTCCCATTGTCAGCAGTTGTGCAATGACGATTGCCGCAATGCCGCTATTTATTGGTTACTTTCAAATGAAAAAGCAAGGTCAGGCGATTCGCGAGGAGGGACCAAAGTGGCACAATATCAAAGCCGGAACTCCTACAATGGGCGGCTTAGTGTTTCTGATCGGCTCTATTTTGACAGGGATTTGGGTTGGAGCTTGGCAAAAACAGCTGACTCCTACTCTTTTCATCTTGCTTTTTGTATTAGCATTATATGGAGTAATTGGTTTTCTTGATGATTTTATAAAGATCTTCAAGAAAAGAAACATGGGGCTGAACTCGAAACAGAAACTGATTGGACAGGTTCTAGGGGGAATCATCTTTTATCTTGTTTACCGTTCTGAAGGCTATCCAGGTGTATTGAATTTCTTTGGGTTGGATCTGCCTTTAGGAATCATTTATGGGGTTTTCGCTATCTTCTGGCTTGTTGGATTTTCAAATGCGGTCAATCTGACGGATGGTATCGATGGATTAGTTGCTGGCTTAGGCAGCATCTCTTTTGCAGCTTACGGTCTGATTGCTTGGCATCAGCATCAGTATGATGTATTAATCATTTGTCTCAGTGTCTTAGGTGGTTTACTTGGATTCTTCGTCTATAACCGGAAACCTGCCAAGATTTTTATGGGAGATGTTGGTTCATTAGCTTTGGGCGGACTTTTAGCGGCTATTTCTATGATGCTGAACCAAGAGTGGACATTGCTTTTGATTGGCTTGATTTATGTTATGGAAACTGCAAGTGTGATGCTTCAAGTTACATCCTTTAAACTTACGGGAAAACGAATTTTTAAAATGTCTCCAATCCACCATCATTTTGAAATGTGCGGATGGTCGGAGTGGAAGATTGATACAGTTTTTTGGTTGATCAGCATTGTGACTTCATTGATCACATTATGGATCGTTTGGTAGGAGATGACAGGAAATGAAAAAAATATCAACATATGAAAATAAAAAAGTGCTTGTCTTAGGACTCGCAAAAAGCGGAGTAAGTGCGGCCAAATTATTACATGAATTGGGCGCACTTGTCACCGTTAATGACGGAAAACCTTTTGATGAAAATCCGGAAGCACAAGAATTGCTTTCTTTAGGGATAAAAGTAATAACAGGCAGTCATCCAATCGAATTACTAGATGAAGAATTTTCGTTGATGGTCAAAAATCCTGGGATTCCCTACAGCCATCCTTTAGTAGCAAAAGCCCAAGAAATGGGTATTCCGGTAATTACGGAAGTGGAGCTAGCTTACGAAGTAGCGGAATGCCCAATTATTGGGATTACAGGAACGAATGGAAAAACCACGACAACAACAATGACTGGACTACTACTGAATGCAGGCGTAGACAAAGGAGTTGCCCGTTTAGCAGGAAATATTGGGTATCCAGCAAGTGGTGTCGCGCAAGAAGCGAAACCAGAAGATAAAATCGTGATGGAGTTATCTAGTTTTCAACTCATGGGAATCACAGATTTCCATCCTCATATAGCGGTGATCACCAATATTTATGAAGCACATATTGATTATCATGGCACAAGAAAAGAATACGTCAAAGCTAAATGGAACCTTCAAAAAAATATGACAGCTGAAGATTATCTGGTTCTTAACTGGAATCAGTCAGAACTACAAGAATTAGCGCAAAGAACAAAAGCACGCGTCCTGCCTTTTTCGACAAAAGAAGTGTTGGAAGACGGTGTGTATGCTGACGATCACGCAATTTATTATAGAAAAGAAAAAATAATGGAAATTTCTGAACTTGGCGTACCAGGTACGCATAATGTAGAAAATGCGCTAGCTGCTATTACTGTAGCAAAATTGTATGGTGTATCAAATGAAGCTATACGACAAACGTTGCATTTATTCCATGGCGTGCCGCATCGTACGCAATATGTAGGAGAGATTCAAGGCAGAAAATTTTATAATGATTCAAAAGCAACCAATATTTTAGCGACTAAAATGGCTCTAAGCGGATTTGAAACGGCTAAGGTCGTGTTATTGGCAGGCGGATTAGATAGAGGAAATACATTTGATGAATTGGTTCCTTCACTAAAAGGAATCAAAGCAATGATCGTATTTGGTCAAACAAAAGAAAAATTGATCGATGCTGGAAAAAAAGCAGGCATCGAAACGATAGTAACAGCCGATTCTGTAGAACAAGCAGTTCCTTTAGCATTAGAAAACAGTACAGATGGTGATGTGATTTTATTATCACCAGCGAATGCCAGCTGGGATCAATACCCTAATTTTGAAACTAGAGGAAACCGATTCATGGAAGCTGTGAATCAATTAAAATAGAAAAAGTAGAAGCGAGCGATAAAAAATGAAAATTTTGGTTACAGGCGGAGGAACGGGAGGACATATTTATCCGGCTCTTGCCTTTGTCAATTATGTGAAGACTCAAGAACCGAATGCTGAATTCATGTATGTGGGAGCAAAACGTGGTCTGGAAAATAAAATTGTCCCTGATACAGGAATGCCTTTCCATACTTTGGAGATTCAAGGCTTTAAACGAAAAATTTCCATGCATAATATCAAGACAATCCGATTGTTTCTTAAGAGTATCCGTCAAGCAAAAAAAATCCTCAGTGATTTTCAACCAGATATCGTTATCGGTACTGGAGGATATGTATCCGGAGCGGTAGTGTATGCTGCATCAAAAATGGGAATTCCAACTATTATCCATGAACAAAACAGTGTACCAGGTGTTACCAATAAATTTTTAAGCCGATATGTGGATCGGATCGCTCTTTCATTCAAAGATGCGGCTCCTTTTTTTCCCGAAAACAAATCAGTCCTTGTAGGTAATCCTCGAGCACAAGAAGTAGCAGATACTAAAAAATCAGATATTTTGAAAACATTTGGGTTGGATCCAGAAAAGAAAACAGTTTTGATTTTTGGCGGCAGTCAAGGAGCACTTAAAATCAATCAAGCGGTATCGGTTTTTTTAAGTGAATATATTCCTTCCTCTTATCAAGTCTTGTATGCTTCAGGAGAAAGATATTATGACGAAATCCTAAATAAAATAAATCCTGAAATACAAAACATTAGTGTCCAGCCTTACATCAAAAACATGGCAGAAGTCATGGCTTCGAGCAATCTGCTAGTGGGACGTGCTGGAGCAACTTCGATCGCAGAATTTACAGCTTTGGGGCTTCCGGCAGTGCTGGTTCCCAGTCCATATGTTACGAATGATCATCAGACTAAAAATGCAATGAGTCTTGTTCATGCAGGAGCAGCAAAAATGATTGCGGATAATGAGCTAACGGGTGAATCACTAAGTCAGACAATTAACGAAATCATGGATGATGAAGAATTGCAAAAGCAAATGTGCCGAGCTTCTAAAGAACAAGGCATCCCTGATGCTTCAAAACGTCTTTATGACGTAGTGAATCAAATAATCAAAAAATAAAGGCGGTGGTCTTAGTGAGTAAGAAAAAAGAACCTAGAAAATTGTCTCATCCGTCTTCTGATGAAAACAATTTGACTCCTTGGCAAAAGGCTAACCGAAAATATCTGGCAGAACAAGGGATGAAAAACCAAGAGCCAAAAAAAGAAGACACACCATTAGACACACCCCTTTCAGATTCTGAAGAAGAAAGAACGGTTCAAGAGGAACAGCAAGAAACAAGCCAGTCAGAAAGCCAGTCCGAGAAAAAAATCGAATTTTTTGAAGAGATCAAGCAAAAGAAAAACGGTGGCCCGTATAACGGTTCTTTTTTGAATCGTCTCCCCAATTTAAAAAGTCAAAGGCATAAAGTACTGTTTCGTCGGTTAGCATTGATTATTACTGTATTGGGCATACCGCTGATTTTTTTGATCTATTATGTTTCTCCTTATAGCAAGCTACAAGCAGTTGCAGTGTCAGGTAATAAGGTAGTCAACAGTCAGGAAATCATCTCTGATACCAAATTGTCATTGGGAGAAAATGTCTGGGGGCAGTATTTCGATCGATCCACTTATATCGAACGGCTAAAAAAAGCACAGCCGAGAATCGAAAAAGCAGCTATACACTTCAAAGGGATAAATGAGTTCGATTTGGATGTGACAGAATATAAAGAAATCGCTTTGATTGCAAAAGATAATCAATACTATCCAGTAATTGAAAATGGAACAGTATTAGATGAAAAAGTAGCAAATCCTACAAAAAATCTCCCTATCTTGGAAGAGTTCAAAGATTCAGCAAAAATCAAAGAATTAACAAAGCAATACAATCAGTTATCATCAGAATTGCAAAAAGCAATCTCTGAAATCAAGTATACACCAAGAGCAAGTAATAAAAACCTGATCCAATTGAACATGAATGATGGCAATCAAGTCATTGTAAATATCAATAATCTTGCGAACCAAATGAAATATTATTCGCAAGTAGCCAAAGACATGGATGAAAAAGGTGTGATCGACATGGAAGTTGGCATCTACTCATATCCTTACAGCAGTACTCAAGAAACGGCAGAATCGGACCAAACGGAAGAAACAACTGGAAGTGAGGAAAACGCGGATCAAACAAATGGGTCAAGTGAAGAGGCAGAAACGCAAGCAGCAGATACACCTGAATCGTCTGATACAAACGGCTCATCTGATTCAAATAATTCAAGTGAAACAAGTCAAATAGAAGACAATCCAAGTACAACTCCGTCAAGTTTAAATGAAAATTGATAAAACAACTTTAAAAAGTAAGAATGTACTTTCTAAAAACCAGTAATTTATGGTAGAATTGAAAGCAGTGAATATATCTATTAATAAGTATATTTTAAAACGGACGCTAGTTGTTCGCTTGTATATGGAATAGTAAGTAGGAGGGAATCCCATTCATGGCAAAAACAGGAATGTATGTAGGCCTTGATATTGGAACGACATCTGTTAAAGTTGTCGTGGCTGAATATATCGACAGCCAAATGAATATTATTGGAGTAGGAAACGCAAAATCAGAAGGGATTAACCGAGGCATTATCGTTGATATCGATAAAACGGTCCAAGCGATACAACGAGCAGTACGACAAGCAGAAGAAAAAGCAGGTATCCAGATCAAAGGCGTAAGTGTCGGTTTGCCAGCAAACATGCTTGAAGTAGAAAATTGCCAGGGAATGATTGCAGTTAACGGAGATTCAAAGGAAATCACCGATGAAGATGTCAGAAATGTGGCTTCTGCTGCCCTTGTTCGTTCAATACCTCCTGAACGTCAAATCGTGTCAATTTTGCCACAAGATTTTACTGTCGATGGATTCGAGGGGATCAAAGACCCTCGTGGAATGATCGGCGTAAGATTAGAAATGTACGGTCTGTTGTTTACCGGACCAAAAACGATCATCCATAACATACGTAAATGCGTGGAAAATGCCGGATTAATCGTCAATGAAATGGTGATTGCTCCTTTAGCGCTGACAGAATCAATTCTTTCTGACGGAGAAAAAGATTTTGGTACGATCGTTATTGATATGGGTGGTGGCCAAACGACAACAGCTGTTATGCATGATAAGCAATTGAAGTTTACCAGTCTCGACCAAGAAGGTGGCGAATTTGTCACTAAAGATATCTCTATTGTATTAAATACGTCTTTTAACAATGCAGAAGCGTTGAAAATAAATTACGGGGATGCATATCCAGAACGGACATCACCAGATGAAGAGTTTCCAGTAGATGTAATTGGCCAGTCAGAACCAGTGAAAGTCGATGAACGCTATTTGTCAGAAATTATTTCAGCTCGTATGGAACAGATTTTCAACAAAGCAAAAGATGCATTGGACCAAATCGAAGCATTAGAGTTGCCAGGTGGCGTCGTATTGACAGGCGGAGCTGCTAGTCTTCCAGGTGTTGTGGACTTGGCGCAAGAAATCTTCGGCGTAAATGTGAAACTGTATGTTCCAAATCACATGGGACTGAGAAACCCGGTATTTACAAATGTAATAAGTATCGTTGATTATTCAGCAAACTTGAGCGAAGTGTATCAATTGGCAAAAATTGCTGTTACAGGTGAGACCTCAGCAGCTCGTCAAATGGTAGTTGAACAAGAAACAACAAACACATATGAAAGCTATGAAGCACCTGAAGAAACAGTCTACGATGAGCCGGAACCAAAAGAATCCGGAGAAAATGTAAAAAATAAAATCAAGGGTTTCTTTACAAATATTTTTGATTAATTCATCCTGGGAGGAATAAGATATGGAATTCTCAATTGATAATAATATCAATGACGGCGCAGTAATCAAAGTCATCGGAGTCGGCGGTGGCGGTGGAAATGCTGTGAACCGAATGATTGAAGAAAACGTCAAAGGTGTTGAATTCATTACGGCCAACACAGACGTGCAAGCATTAAAAAATTCAAAAGCTGAAACAGTTATCCAATTAGGACCAAAATATACTCGTGGTTTAGGGGCTGGTTCTCAACCAGAAGTTGGACAAAAAGCGGCAGAAGAAAGTGAACAATCCTTACGAGAAGCTTTAGACGGTGCAGATATGATTTTCATCACTGCAGGAATGGGTGGAGGAACTGGTACAGGTGCTGCGCCAATCGTTGCAGGGATCGCTAGAGAACTGGGCGCATTGACCGTTGGTGTCGTTACACGTCCGTTCACTTTTGAAGGACCTAAACGTGGCCGTTTTGCTGCAGAAGGTATCGCTCGTTTGAAAGAAAATGTCGATACATTATTGATTATCTCAAATAACCGTTTACTAGAAGTTGTAGATAAAAAGACACCAATGCTTGAAGCTTTCCGTGAAGCAGATAACGTTTTACGTCAAGGTGTACAAGGTATCTCTGACTTGATTACGGCACCAGGTTACGTTAACCTTGACTTTGCTGACGTGAAAACAGTGATGGAAAACCAAGGTACAGCATTGATGGGAATCGGTGTAGCTAGTGGAGAAGATCGCGTAGTAGAAGCAACGAAAAAAGCAATCTCCTCTCCATTGCTTGAAACATCTATTGATGGAGCGGAACAAGTACTTCTTAACATCACAGGCGGTTTGGATATGACATTGTTTGAAGCACAAGATGCTTCAGATATCGTAGCAAATGCAGCAACTGGCGATGTAAATATTATTCTAGGTACATCTATCAATGAAGAAATGGGCGATGAAATCCGCGTGACGGTCATCGCAACAGGTATCGATGAATCAAAAAAGGAGCGCAAGTCTAGCCGTCCAGCTAGACAAGCACAAATGCAATCACCTGCTCAAAAGACTGTATTAGATATGGATCAAGCTAAACCAACTTCTGCAGAAGAAGAAAACAGTTTTGGCGATTGGGATATCAGACGTGAACAAAATGTTCGTCCTAGAGTTGATGATTCCAATTTTGACAATATCGAAAAAAAAGAATTTGATACATTCAACCGCGAAGAAACAAAATCTCATGGCGATGATGAATTAAATACGCCACCGTTTTTCCGTCGTAAAAAATAAAGGAGAGGAAGAGCACATGATTGCTGACAACTTGCAGAAAATCAAGCAAGAAATTCAGGATTCGTGTGCTCTTGTTCATCGTGATCCGAAAGAAGTTACATTAGTAGCTGTAACAAAATCTGTTGAATCAGCTCAAGCTGAAGAATTGGTCAGAGCTGGCGTTATGAATTGTGCAGAAAACCGAGTAGATAAACTATTACAAAAGAAACAAGATTTATTTGATTTTCCCGAAATAAAGTGGCATTTAATTGGTAATTTACAGCGCAGAAAGGTAAAATTGATTGTAAATGAAATTGATTACTTTCATGCGTTGGACAGTTTAAGATTAGCAGAAGAAATCCAGAAGCGGTTAGAAAAAGAATTATCCTGTTTTATTGAAGTAAATGTTTCTGGTGAGGAATCAAAACATGGAATTTCACCAGATGAGCTTTTACCGTTTGTGGAATCTTTAGCTGCCTGCACAAAAATCAAGGTTGTTGGGTTAATGACTATGGCGCCTAAAGAAGCTTCTGATGAGCAAATCCATAAAGTGTTTGGTACGCTGAAAGAATTGCGTGATCTTGTTCAAGCAAAAGGTTATGCCCATGCACCATGTAATGAATTAAGCATGGGGATGAGTCAGGATTTTCAAATTGCGATTGAAGAAGGTGCAACATTTATCCGTGTAGGAACAGCGCTATTCAAAGACGAATAAAGGAGGAACAAAAATGCCGCTTTTAAACAGAGGAGCAATTGCTAATTTTTTCGGATTAGCTGATGAGGAAGAGTACGAATACCAAGATTATCCTGAAACAACAAAAAAGGCTGTACAGCCAACTAAAAAAAATATAACACAGAATCAACCAACTCATTCTGTATCTGCTGCGAATACTCATGAGAAACAAAAAACGGCGACTTCACGTCCTGTAACGCATGAAAGTATTCAGCCGGCTGAAAAGAAAAAAGTAATTGAACTACATCAATCACCTACAAAAACTGTAGCGAAAGAAAGAACAGCTTCAAGAACGTCTACACAACCTAAAGCAAATCTTGCGGGAAAAATCACTGTGATGGAACCAAGAGCTTATTCTGAAGCGATGGCGATTGCTAAACGAATCATCGCTGGTGAAGCAACCTTAGTGAATTTTCATTTAGTGGAAGAAAAGCAAGCGAGAAGAATCGTTGATTTCCTAACAGGAACAGTTTATGCATTAGATGGAGATATCAAACGCGTTGGAGATGAGATTTTTCTTTGTACACCGACAGGGATGGAGATTGACAGTTCAACCGCTCAATCTTTTGCAGATGCGAATTTGTTTGATCTGTAAGAGGAGGAACTACGATTTATATTATTGCGCTATTACTTCATTTAATTCAACGGGCAACCTATTTCTATAGCATTATCTTGATGGTATATGCTTTGCTCTCTTGGTTTCCAGGCGGTTATCAATCAGGATTAGGACGGTTTTTAGCTAAGATCTGTGAACCATATATCAGTTTATTCGATCGTCTGCCTTTAAGGATCGGTCCTTTGGATTTCACGATTTTAGGGGCCATTCTAATCTTGAACTTAGCCGTACAAGGATTAGCACAGATCGTTATATGGATAACTATCCATTTAGTTTATTGATTCAAGCAACAAAATCTTTATTCTCAGAATAGATAGGAGGGGAAAAGTTTGGATGCAAATGTATACCAGCACTTTCGGGCAGATGAACGTACATTTATCGACTCAGTAGGTGATTGGATTGAACAAGTTCAAGGACAATATGCGCCATATCTGACTGAATTTCTTGACCCCAGACAATCCTATATTTTAGAAACACTGATTCGGCAAAGCAGTGATTTGCGTTTCATGTTTTATGGTGGATATGAACAGGCAGAAAGAAAAAGATGTTTGATTTTCCCCGATTATTACGAACCTGTAGAGGAAGATTTTGAAACAGCATTGTATGAAATCCATTATCCTAGCAAATTTGCCAGTCTAAGTCATGGGAAAATCCTTGGGACTTTAGTGGGAACAGGTATCAAACGCTCTTACTTTGGCGATATCATCTCAGATGGCGATCGCTGGCAAGTATTTATTGCAAATGAGGTGGATCATTTTGTTGCTGCACAAGTAACAAAGATTGGAAAAGTTGCTGTACGCTTGGAACCAATCAAATACACAGAAATGATTTTGCCGAAAGACAGCTGGACACAAGAAAGAGGGACTGTTAGTTCTATGCGACTGGACAGTGTGATCTCTGAGATTTATAATATTTCCAGACAGCGGTCCAAGCAGCTGATCGAAGCTGGTAAAGTAAAAGTGAATTGGACAGAAAATACAAGACCTGATTTTGTACTTGAACTATTAGATATTATTTCAGTCAGGGGTTACGGCAGAGTCCAGATCCAAGAACTTGAGGGGAAGACGAAAAAAGAAAAGTACAGGGTGTTGTTCGGTGTATTACGTAAATAAAATAAAAAGGTGGTTTACTCATGGCTTTAACTCCATTAGATATCCAAAATAAGACATTCCCAACAAAAATGCGGGGATATAATCAAGACGAAGTAGATGATTTCTTAGATTTAGTTGTTCGTGACTACGAAGAATTGACTCAAAGAAATCGTGAATTAGAAAAAGCAGTCAAACATTCAGAAGAAAAACTTGAGTATTTCAATGAATTGAAAGATGCATTGAACCAATCGATCATCGTAGCTCAAGACACAGCGGATAAAGTAAAAACAAGTGCAAGTAAAGAATCTGAAGTGATCGTTACTTCTGCACAAAACAAAGCAGATGAGTTAGTTGCGAATGCTGAAAAACGTGCACACCAATTAACAACTGATGCAGAAGAAAAAGCAAGAAAAATCTTGACAGATGCAACAGAAAAAGCAAGACAGCTTGCGACAGAAACAGAAGATCTTAAGAAAAAGACACGAGTGTTCCATCAACGTATCAGCTTGATGCTTGAATCTCAATTGGAACAAGTGAAAAGCCCAGAATGGGACGAAATTTTACAACCATTCTCTAGCTATGTGACTGACAGCCATGAAGTGATCAAAGAAGTTTTAGCAAAACAGCTTGACAACGAAAATGATACTGATGTAAACTCAGACAGAGGAGTCATAGAAGCACCTATGACGGCATTTGATACACAGGCTATCGATATCTCAATCGTACCTGGTGAACATGAAAACGAGTAGAACAGAAAAGCACTTTGTTATTCTTAAAGCGAGCCGATGAGAGTGGAAGATCGGTAAGACACTGCATCGTGAAAGATCCTCTACTTGAGACTGCTTTTCTGAAACTAGAGTAAGAAGCAGCGGCTGACCTCGTTATTGGTCACAGAGAGTTTGCATTAGATAGATGCAACTAAATTTGGGTGGTACCACGGCATGTTCGTCCCTTGCGGCTGAACATGCCTTTTTGTGTCCGAAAAATAAACGAAGGAGTGAATGGTTGAATGAAAATGAAAGAAACCTTGCAATTAGGAAAAACAAAATTCCCTATGCGTGGTAATTTGCCAAACCGAGAAGGCGAATGGCAAAAAGAATGGGAAGAAAATCAAATCTACCAAAAAAGACAAGAATTGAACGAAGGAAAACCTAGCTTTGTTCTTCATGATGGACCTCCTTATGCCAATGGTAATATCCATTTAGGGCACTCACTGAATAAAATCAGTAAAGACATTATCATTCGTTCAAAATCAATGTCTGGCTATCGCGCACCATATGTTCCAGGCTGGGATACACACGGATTGCCAATCGAACAAGTGTTGGCTAATAAAGGCGTGAAACGTAAAGAAATGTCCATGGCAGAATATTTAGAAAAATGTCGTGAATATGCACTTTCCCAAGTAGATAAGCAACGAGAAGATTTCAAACGCCTAGGGGTTGCAGGAGATTGGGAACATCCCTATGTCACATTAGACCCTTCGTATGAAGCTGCACAAGTACGCGTATTTGGTAAAATGGCTGAAAAAGGTTATATTTACAAAGGGTTGAAACCCATTTACTGGTCTCCGTCAAGTGAGTCTTCTTTAGCGGAAGCTGAAATTGAATATAAAGATGTAAAATCTCCATCTATTTTTGTAGCTTTCAATGTCAAAGACGGCAAAGGCATCCTTGATGAAGATACAGCTTTCGTCATTTGGACGACAACACCATGGACATTGCCAGCAAACCAAGGTATTGCTGTAAATCCCAAATTTACGTATGTACTGGTCGAAGCTGATGGCCGTAAGTTTGTTGTAGCAAAAGATTTGCTAGAAACAGTTCAAACAGAAATCGGTTGGGAAAATGTAACGGTTCTAAAAGAATTTGCTGGCCAAGAAATGGAATATATGACTGCAAGTCATCCATTCTATGACCGTGAATCGCTTGTAATTTTAGGTGACCATGTTACTTTAGACGCTGGTACTGGATTAGTCCATACTGCTCCAGGACACGGGGAAGATGACTATATCGCCGGTAGCAAATATAAACTATCTGTAGTGTCACCTGTAGACTCAAAAGGGTTGTTTACAGAAGAAGCTCCTGGATTTGAAGGAATCTTTTATGATAAAGCAAATCCTATGATTACTGATTTATTAAAGGAAAAAGGAGCTTTGCTGAAACTAGATTTCTTTACCCATAGTTATCCTCACGATTGGCGGACGAAAAAACCTGTGATTTATCGTGCAACTCCACAATGGTTTGCATCTATCGATAAATTCCGTCAGAATATTTTGGATGAAGTAGAAAAAGTAGATTGGGTTATCCCATGGGGAAAAACACGTTTATATAATATGATCCGTGATCGCGGCGACTGGGTCATTTCTCGTCAACGTGCATGGGGAGTGCCGCTTCCGATTTTCTATGCTGAAAATGGTGAAGCAATCATCACGCCAGAAACAATCGAACATGTAGCAAAATTATTCGCTGAACATGGATCAATCATCTGGTTTGAAAAAGAAGCAAAAGAACTTCTTCCTGAAGGATTTACTCACCCAGGTTCTCCTAATGGCGAATTTACAAAAGAAAAAGATATCATGGATGTCTGGTTTGATTCTGGTTCTTCTCATGAAGCTGTTTTACGTCAACGACCAGAATTATCATTCCCAGCAGATATGTACTTAGAAGGATCAGACCAATATCGTGGCTGGTTCAACTCAAGTATCACGACAAGTGTGGCTATCAATGGCGTAGCACCATATAAATCAGTTATTTCTCAAGGATTTGCTTTAGATGGCGAAGGCCGTAAGATGAGTAAATCTTTAGGAAATATCATTGCACCAGAAAAAGTGATCAAACAATTTGGTGCAGATATCCTTCGCTTGTGGGTATCTAGTGTCGATTATGAAGCAGATGTTCGTGTATCGATGGATATCTTAAGTCAAGTGGCAGAGGTATATCGTAAGATCAGAAATACGATGCGTTTCTTATTAGCGAATACAGAAGATTTCGATCCTAAAAAAGATACTGTTTCGTACAATGATTTACGCTCTGTAGACAAATACATGACCGTACGATTGAACCAAGTAATCAAAGAAATCAGAGAAGAAGGATATGACAAATATAATTTCATGCATATTTACCGTACAGTTATGAACTTCTTGACTGTTGATCTATCGTCCTTCTACCTGGATTTTGCTAAAGATGTGGTTTATATCGAAGCAGAAGATGATTATCAACGTCGTTGTATGCAAACTGTTTTCTATCAAACAGCTGTAGCTTTGACGAAACTATTGACGCCTATCATTCCACATACGGCGGAAGAAATCTGGTCATTCCTGAAAGAAGAAGAAGCATACGTTCAGTTAAGCGAGTTTCCTGGCTATGAAGAGTTTGCGAACCAAGAGGAATTGATGGACACTTGGGCTGCTTTCATGGATTTCCGTGACAAGGTCTTAAAATCATTGGAAGAAGCAAGAAATAGCAAATTGATTGGTAAATCATTGGAAGCAAAACTAACTGTTTATCCAAAACAACAAGTTCGTGAAATGTTAAAAGCTTTGGATGCAGATATTGCACAATTGCTGATCGTTTCCCCAGACTACTTTGAAGTAATGGAAGCAGATGTACAAGTGCCAGATAATGCTGTGGTATTTGATGATGTTGCTATTACAGTGGAAAAAGCAGACGGAGAAACGTGCGATCGCTGTCGTCAAGTTCGTAAAGATGTAGGAGTAGATGAAAAACTTCCTCATCTATGCGGTCGTTGTGCAAAAATCGTTGAAGCATTCTATCCTGAAGCTGTAGCTGAAGGATTCGAAGAAAAGTAAAATGGAAAAGGGGTTGTGACATGTTTTTTGTCACAACCCCTTTTGTTATCAATCGATTAATTTTCCACGTTCGCGATACCAGTTATCTGGTTGCCAGATCCATTCGAATCCGTCTTTTTCAAGTAATTCGAAAGCTGCTTTAGGCCCCATTGATCCGGCCTTGTAGTTTGGAAAGTCCGGTTGTGTTTGGTCCCAAGCTTTGCGAATGACATCCACGATATGCCAAGATTGAGCGACTTCTTCCCAATGAGAGAAATTCGTTCCATCACCATTCAACGCATCTAGCAGTAATTTTTCGTAAGCTTCTGGGCTATTTTCAACCATTTCTGCACTATTTCGAAATTCTAATTTGATTGGTTCCGTTTCAAACCCTTGACCTACTTCTTTTCCATTCAGGGATAAAGAAAATCCTTCAGTTGGCTGGATATAGATCGTTAGAACATTCGGTGGGAGTGTCGTATCGTCACATGGTTCATCGACAGATGTTTTGAATACATTAACAGGAACCTGTTTGAACACGATATTGATCCGAGTACCTTTTTCAGTCAAACGTTTGCCTGTACGCACATAGAAGGGAACACCAGACCAACGGAAGTTGTCGATAGTGAATTTTCCTGCGACGAAGGTTTCGGTCTCTGATTGAGCATCCACTTTGTCTTCTTCTCGATAACCTTTGAATTGTACGCCATCTAATTCACCTTGAGCATATTGTCCACGAACGAAGTTTTCTAACACTTCTTCTTCGTTGTAGATGCGGATTGCTTTCAATGCTTTGATCTTTTCTGTACGGATTTCTTTTTCGGAAAATGCTACTGGTGGTTCCATTGCAAGTAATGCTACAACTTGCAAAATATGATTTTGCACCATGTCTTTCAGTGCGCCACTATGATCGTAGTAGCCCCCGCGATCTTCTACACCAAGGTTTTCACCAAAAGTGATTTGGATATTATCGATGTAACGATTATTCCATTGAGCCTCAAAAATATTATTGGCAAAACGGATAGCTGAGATGTTTTGGATCATTTCTTTCCCTAAATAATGATCGATCCTGAAAATATCTTGTTCAGGGAATACTTCTCTGATTTGCTGATTCAATTCGAAAGCAGATTGGTAATCCGATCCAAACGGTTTTTCTATAATCAAACGATTGAAGCCATTTTTTGTCATAATGTTTTGTGATTTTAAATGAGAAACGATCGTTCCGAAAAATTGAGGTGCCATGGCCAAATAATAGACGCGATTGCCGTTTAACTGATAGTGTCCATCTAATCGGTCAGACAATTCTTTTAATGTTTGATAATGTGTTGAATCATTTACATCATGGGATTGGTAGTAAAAATGACTAGCAAAAGTAGTTGCTTCTTCATCAGAAGGATTCAATGCACGGATCGTTTCTTTGACAACTTCACGGTAGTGTTCATCGCTCCAAGGACGGCGAGCGGTCCCGATCACGGCAAAATGCTCGCCTAAATTTCCTTTTCTGTAAAGGCGGAACAAAGACGGGTACAATTTACGTTGGGCTAGGTCACCTGTGCCGCCGAATATCGTAAACAATACATTTTTTTCATTAGACATGTAGATACACTCCTTTATATTTTATCGACAAAAATCGTGCTGGCCGCCTTGAAGCTGACGGGTATTTTCTTTCTATCATTTTGGATAGTGATTGGTCCTTCATAAGCTGCGATATCAACGATCTCATACTCTTCGTTGATATTCAGGTCAATTGTGACTAAGTAATCCAACAATTCTTTTTCATCAAGCACTCGTGCGATACGCACTTTTGTACCGACAGGATAAGATTCTAGTGTTTGCCGGCGTTCTTCATGGACGACTTCCTCTTTTTTAGGAATCGATCCTCCATGAGGACAATGTTCAGGATGATTCAAATAGTTTTCTAAATGATCTGCAAGATGTTCCGAAGTCACATGTTCCAATACTTCAGCATCATCGTGGACTTCATTCCAGCTATAGTCTAAATGTTCAACTAAAAAAACTTCCCATAAACGATGTTTGCGAATCAAACTGCTAGCTTTTTGCAGTCCGCTTGCAGTCAATTGTACACCTTGATAAGGGGAATGTTCTACAAGCTCTTCTTTCACAAGTTTAGAAATCATTTCACTGACAGACGCAGCCGAGACATCCAGGCTAGATACGATTTGTTTATTGTTGACTTTCGTTGTATCTCCGCCTAGTTCTAAAATGATTTTCAAATAATCTTCTCGATTTGGTGTCATATTCGATCATCCTTTCATGGTAAAAACCATCATTAGTAAGTGTAACAAAAAAAACGTTAATTGACTATTTTTCTAAATAAAAAACAAAGGATTTTTGGACGTTTTTACAACAAAAAACGAAAGACGAGAAAGAAGACTCATACTTTCGTTTATAGATATATATTGGGAGGTGTCTATTTTTCAGATGTCAACTTATACGAGACATCTGCAGATTCATCATAAAGAGTTTGTTCGGGATAAGAAAAGACAAGATAAAAACCGTATTGATCACGTACGACTAAACGCTGTTCATCTATTTCTACTACAGATGTGCCAAGTGACTGACCGTTGATCAAAAACGTGTAATCAGATGTAATCTGTAATTGTTGTTTTTGCTGGCTATCACTGAAGAACCATGTACCTTGATACCTCGAGAGTCTTTCAGATTTTTCCGCTTGTTTTTTCTTTTTCAAGTAAATCCAACTTGAGAGAACGGCAACGAGTGAACCAAGAAAATAGATCATTTTTTTTATCACCAAATCACTCCTTTATGAGAAAATCATCGTATAGAAACATTCTTCCTTCTTCATTTCATTGTACCGAATAAAAACTAAAATTTCTCTAAGACTTTCGACTGGTTTTTTTACTGTTTTTCCACAAATTATGATAGGATACATAGTAGGAAGACAGGTGACATAATTTGAAGTATCAGCAAGTTGAAACAGCTTTTTTTATTGACCGCCCGAATCGGTTTATTGCACATTGCATGAAAAAAGACGGAGAAATGATTATCGCGCATGTCAAAAATACAGGCAGAGGAAAAGAGGTCCTGATACCGGGCGCTGAAGTGGCTATTGTATTTGCTCCTGGACCTAAAAGGAAAACCGACTATGATCTGATTGCTGTAAAAAAGAAGGGTGATTGGTTCAATATCGATAGTCAATTGCCTAATCAGTTGGCAACTGACGGTATTTTAGACGGCACGATCCTTTTACCAGGATTAACTGGTCCATTTACAGCATGCAAGCGGGAAGTAACTTATCTTCACTCCAAATTTGATATTTATTTGGAGACGGCGGCCGGACAAAAAGCATTTGTTGAAGTCAAAGGTATGACGCTTGAAAATAAAGCAATTGGTGCTTTTCCTGATGCGCCTACACTCAGAGGATTGAAACATGTTGGAAAATTAGCGTATGCCGCACAAGATGGTTATGCCGCTTATGTCTTGTTTATTGCTCAATTCGAACATCTTCATTTCGCAACGATCCATGAAGAAATGCAACCAGCACTAGCTGATATGGTTCGACATGCGCAGCAAAGTGGAGTGCAAATCCTCGCCTATAATTGTCAAGTAACGGCAGATGAGGTAACTGTCAAGCAGGCTATCCCATTTGATGTAGCTATCCCGTTTGAAGATCCTATACAATAGAAAGAAGGTAAAAAAATGATCAACTTAGGTATTATTGGAACAAATTGGATCACTCATCAATTTGTCCAAGCAGCTTTGAGCACAAAAAAATATGAATTGACAGCGGTATATTCTAGACATTTGGAAAAAGCACAGGAATTTGGTTCTCATTATGAAGGGGATATCGAATTTGCAACAGATTTGAAGACTTTTTTCAATATTGCTCATATGGACACTGTTTATATAGCTTCTCCAAATAGTCTTCATTTTAGTCAGACTAAGCAAGCAATTTTGGCAGGTAAAAATGTAATAGTGGAAAAGCCAGCTTTTTCGACGCCAAAAGAAATGGATGAAATCATCCATTTGGCAAATGAACACAATGTGTATTTTTTTGAAGCAGCAAGAAATATCCATGAATCAGGTTTTAAAAAGATTGCCGATTACTTACCATTAAAAGACGAGATAATCGGTGCAAATTTCAGCTATATGAAATATTCTTCGCGTTATGACCAAGTATTAGATGGAGAAGAACCAAATATCTTCTCGACTCATTTCTCAGGTGGTGCATTGATGGATTTAGGTGTTTACCTTGTGTATGCAACTGTCGCTTGGTTTGGAATGCCAAAAGAAGTCCATTATTTCCCAAGAAAGATTTCTACTGGTGTGGATGGTCTTGGATGGGGAATCTTGCGTTATGATACTTTCGATGTATCGATCCAACCAGGTAAAATCGGTGATTCTTATCTGCCATCAGAGATCTATTTTGACTCAGGAACGCTAGTGATGAATGGCGTCAATGCAATCGAACAAGCAGAGTTTCATGATCGGGTACACGAAGAAATCATTGACTTAGCAGTAACAGCTGCAGAAAATCCAATGGCAGATGAAGCAGAGGATTTTGCCAATGTCATGACTCATCCGAAAGATCCAGCTTGGGGATTATTGTATGAAGAGTGGATCGAGCTAGCTAGAAATGTGAACCAAGTGATTTATGATTTAAGAAAAAATGGTGGCATCAAATTCGATGCAGATAATGAGGAAGATTTTTAATGAACGAATTTGTACAAGTATTTCCCGAAAATTGGCAGAAAAATTATGAGAATAAAGGATTTATTACACCTTCTCTTATTCAACAGGCAGTTTTTCAGCCATTAAGCAATAAACAAAGCATAGTAGCCATCTCTCCAACAGGTTCAGGTAAAACACTGGCTTATCTTTGGCCGTTACTACTAAACGTAGAACCAGGTGAAGCAAGTGCGTTGGTTATCTTTGCATCTTCTCAAGAACTAGCTATTCAAGTAGCAGATGTTGCACGTGAATGGGGAAAAGACAAAGAATTGAAAGTCCAATCTTTGGTGGGCGGAGCAAACGTTAAACGACAAATTGAAGGTTTGAAGAAAAAACCAGAAATCTTGATTGGTACACCAGGAAGAATATTGGAATTGATGAAAGCTAAAAAAATAAAAGCACATCAAGTGAAAACAATGGTATTTGATGAAGCAGACCAGCTATTTGATGCGGGGAACAGCCAAATCATTGATCAGATTCTTCATCAAGCTCCGACAGAATATCAGCTAGCCTTTTTTTCAGCAACAGCAGATCGTTCCCTTGAAAGCATTGAAAAAATCACTGGGAAAACGTTTGAGACGATCGACGTGACAGCAGAAGATGATTCTCGAAAAGGCTTGAGACATTACTTTTTACGAGTGCCAATACGAAAGAAAGATGAATATCTAAGACGTCTCACTCACATAGAAGATTTTCAAGGTCTGATTTTCTTTAATCAACTGACTGAATTAGGTGTGATGGAAGAAAAATTGCTGTATAGAGGGGTACCTGTAGGAAGCCTGGCCTCTGATCAAAACAAGCTGCTCCGAAAAGCGGCGCTGGAACAATTCAAAAAGAAAAAGATCAGCGCACTTTTGACCACAGATGTGGCGGCTAGAGGTTTAGATATTACAGGACTTCCTTATGTCGTGAATGCAGAAGTGCCGTTAAGTGAAGAAGCTTACTTGCATCGTTCTGGAAGAACTGGACGAATGGGCAATGAAGGAACAGTGATCACACTCGTACAAGATAACAATTTAAGAGATTTGAAACGACTTTTACGTCCGACAAACATAACACTTGAAGAGATTTTTCTGCACGGAGGAAAGTTACAAACGGATCAACCAATCAAAGAAGATGTAGCTACCGCAGCGAATAACAAGTATAAGAAATCTTTTCCTGGGAAAGAACAAAATCCAGAGCATAACAAAAACAAACTAAGAAAAAAAGTTAAAAATAAATCAAAAAAAGAGAGAAATAAAGGAGCAAGGCGCAAATAAGCGCCTTTTTATGCTATGATTATGAAAACGGGAACAAAATTGGTTGCCAGAGGAGGGATTATGTGAAAGAACGTCAAGAAGAGATCTTGCATCTATTGACAGAAAACCAACAAGGATTGACAGCAAGTGATGTAGCTGAGCGTTTAAATATTGATCGAAGCAATGCAAGCCGATATTTAAGCGAACTGTATAAGGCTCATCATATTGTAAAAACCGCTGGCCGACCAGTCGTTTACTCCTTGCCAACGGAAAAATCAAAATCTGATGAAGTACATGTCGACTCTTCTACACAAGTGACTTTTGAAACGCTCGTTGGAGAAAATGATTCTTTAAAAGTCAGCATACAGCAGGCAAAAGCAGCGATTCTTTATCCGCCGCGGGGGCTGCATACCATTATTTTTGGAGAAACTGGTACAGGGAAGTCGATGTTTGCAGAATGTATGTATCATTTTGCAATCGAATCTGAAATGCTTTCAGCCGATGCGCCATTTGTTTCTTTCAATTGTGCGGATTATGCTCAAAATCCCCAACTGCTCTTTGGACACATCTTTGGGATCAAAAAAGGGGCTTACACAGGAGCAGCGCAAGATAGTCCTGGTTTAATCGCCAAAGCAGACGGCGGTATATTGTTTTTAGATGAGATCCACCGTTTACCGCCGGAAGGGCAGGAAATGCTGTTTACTTTCATCGATAAAGGTATCTATCGTCCACTTGGAGAAAGTGCACAAGTACATGAAGCATCAGTTCAGATCATTGGGGCAACAACTGAATCTTCAGAAAGCTTCTTGACTACCTTCAACCGACGGATCCCTATGGCTATCACCTTGCCAAACCTTGCTTCGCGTTCATTGGATGAGCGTTATGAGATCATCTCTCTTTTTATCAAACAAGAAGCGAACCGTTTGAATCAACGTATCGATATCGAAAAAGAAGCGATTCTTGCCTTTATGCTTTATGATGCGGAAGGGAATATCGGTCAAGTGAAACGAGACCTGAAATTAGTCTGTGCAAAATCTTTTTTACATTACCGAACGCATCATGAGAAAAAGCTAATCATTCGAAAAGAAGAACTTTCCCTTCAAGTACAAAAAGGACTACTGAAAATCAAGGAAATACCAGAACGCCTCGACCGATTCATGGACAGTAAGAGCCAGTATTTGACATTTGAACCAGGGTTTGCTGATGTCGTCTGGTCACAAGATCCAGAAAGAAACATGCAAGTCTACAACGATATTGAGGAAAAAGTTACTTCTCTTTCTGAAACCGGTGTGGAGAACATCGATTTGGAGACGCTCATTTCAAAAGATGTGGATGCTTATTTTCAGACATATGTCAAAGAATTGACTAAAAGTTCAATCCCAAAAGATCTTTTGCCAGATGAAATCTGGCGGTTAACCAATCAATTGTATGATGTGGCTGAAAAACGGTTAGACCGTATTTATAATGAAAAAGCTCGTTTTGCTTTTGCTTTGCATTTGCAAAGTACATTGGATCGTGTGAGAGAAGGACATATGATTGTCCATCCAGATTTGAATAATGTACGAAAAAATTTTAAGAGGGAATTCCAGGTAGCAATCGATCTTTCGACAATCATCGAAGAAGAAGAACAAGTCGAGATTCCTTTTGATGAAATTGGCTTTATCAGTATGTTTCTTTCTATCAATTTAGGAGAAAGTGAGCCCGTTAAAGAAAACAAAGTAGATGTTCTTGTACTGATGCACGGCAGACAGACCGCTTCAAGTATGTTGGAGATGGCGCAAGAACTATTAGGAACAAAAGTAGGGAAAGCTTTTAATATGCCATTGGTTATGGAAGTTCAAACAATGTATGAAGAGGTACTACAATATGTCAAAAATTATCAGGGGCATTTGACGAATGGCTTGCTTTTGTTAACAGATATGGGATCATTAAACACCTTCAGTGATTTGATTTATGAAGAGACTGGCATTCGGACGAAAGCTATCACAATGACAAGTACAATGATTGTGATAGAAGCGATACGGATGGCAAGTGTTGGAAGAAGCTTAGAAGACATCTATCAAAATATTCAGCTCTCCTTTGAATCAATCGTACGTGATCAGTTCAAAGCGGAAAAATCTGAAACTTTACAGCGTAAAAAAGCCGTCATCGTGACATGTTTTACTGGTGAGGGAGTAGCTGCCAAATTGTATCAACGGATTATGCCGGTGATTAATCAAAACAAAGTAGAACTGATCCAGATGCAGTTTTTAGAACGCGAATCATTCAAAAAACACATCGATGCCTTATTGGAAGAATACGAGATCAAAGCAATTGCAGGAACGGTTGACGTTGATTATCAAAATATCCCATTTTTTTCTGCCTATGACGTTTTTGATGATGAAAAATTGAATGTTTTAAAGCGTATAGCTGATGATGAGGTTCCAACAGCTAAAATTGTTGATTCACTTTCAGGATCATTAAGTGATGTCTTTTCTATTGATGAATTGATCCGCTCATTGCAAAAAACAGTTCAGCAGATCCAGACAGATTTGTCGATTATCGTAGAACCAGGAGTAGATACTGGAATCGTCATCCATTTAGCCTTCATGCTAGACGGTTTGATCAAAAAAGAAACACATCGGCAATTTGAGAAACTATCTATTTTCTCAAAAATTTATCGCTTGGAAATGGATATCGTTCGAGCAAACTTGATGGCACTAGAACGAAAATATCAGGTAAAAATTTCAGAAGATGACATCGCGTTTCTTACACAAATGTTTCTTGAAAACAAAATAAAAAAATAAACACACTAATCATACTGTTTACACACTGGATATCAGTGTGCGCACTATATAAAAGAGCTAAAAAGCATGAAAACGCTATTTTAGCTCTTTTTTTCTTGGCATGCTTCTTGCATTATATAAAAGTGTAAAAAAAATAAAAGGAGTGTTAAAAATGGCAAAAAAAACAATTATGTTAGTTTGTTCAGCAGGGATGAGTACGAGTTTATTGGTCACAAAAATGCAAAAAGCAGCAGAAGAAAAAGGAATGGAAGCCGATATTTTTGCTGTTTCTGCCTCAGATGCAGATAATAATTTAGAAACTAAGAATGTCGATGTTTTATTATTAGGTCCTCAAGTACGTTTCATGAAAGCTCAATTCGAACAAAAACTTGCGCCTAAAGGTATTCCGTTAGATGTCATCAATATGCAAGACTATGGCATGATGAATGGAGAAAAAGTACTTGCACAAGCAGAAAATCTAATGAAATAAATCAAGTATGCAGTTGGGGGATAACAACGTGGAAGATCAACAAAATCTAGAAGCCATCATGGGACTCATCATGTTTGGCGGTAATGCAAAGAGCGACGCAATGGAAGCGATTGCGGCTGCTAAAATCGGTGATTTCGAGCTAGCGGATAGAAAAATCGCTGATGCAGAAGAATCACTTATACAAGCACATCATGCACAAACAGACATGTTGACACAAGAAGCACAAGGAAATCATATGCAAGTGACGTTATTGACTGTTCATAGTCAAGATCATTTAATGACGTCTATTGCGTTTACTGATTTAGCAAAAGAAATCATCGAACTTTATCGTCGCGTATACAGCGAATAAATACAACTTCTTTTTTGAACGGAAGAAGAAAAATTTTTGAACGGATTTTTTATTTTGTTATAAAGAGAACTCTCTTTATATAAAAAACTTATAGGAGGAAGTAAAAAATGAACGGACTAACAAGTTGGATGGAGAAATACATCCTGCCGGTTGCCGCAAAAATCGGAGCGCAAAAACATTTAGTTGCTTTGCGCGATGCTTTTATCGGCACACTGCCCGCAACAATGGCGGGATCAGTCGCTGTAATGATCAATGCAATTATTCGAGATTTACCGCAACAGTTTAACAGTACCTACGCTGACAGTTTAGCAGCAGACAAAGGAATCTTTGCCGTATTGAATGTCATCATCGGAATCAATGGTTTTGTCTGGAACGGTACACTAGCAATCGCCGGATTGATTTTTGCCTTTTCTTGGGGGTATAATCTTGCCCGAGCTTATGGAGTAAATGATTTAGCTGGGGGGATCGTTGGTCTAGCTACCTTGATTCAAGGTATTTCCTTTGGTCCAGCATTATCAGCAGCATTAGATGTGAATGTCCCTTCAAATGTCGCAGATGCAATCAATAGTTCTGAGATTGGTGCAACGATTGCAGATGGCACACTGTCAGTTGGATTATGGGGTTGGCTAAAACTAGATCATTTGAATGGAAACGCTTATTTTACAGTTATGATCATGGGAGCAATTTCAGTCATTATTTTTTGTAAATTGATGCTTGCTAACATTACGATCAAAATGCCTGATTCAGTACCACCAGCAGTATCTAAAGCATTTGCAGCCATTTTACCAGCGACGATCGCTTTATACGTCATTGCTATTATCAATTATATCGTAGGTCGTGTAGCTGATGGGCAACTAATCATCGATTTGGTGCAAAAATATATTGCAGAACCATTCCTAGGATTATCCCAAGGGTTGGGAGCGGTATTGATCGTCACAGTGTTTGTTCAAGTATTCTGGTTCTTTGGTATTCATGGACCAAATGTATTGGCACCAGTGCTAGAGGGAATCTGGGGACAAGCACAACTAATCAATATTGATATTTTCCAAAAAGGTTATAACGGAAAAACTGGTACACCAGCCGTGTTAGACGCAATCGAAGATGGAAAAGCTTATATGTGGGTCCGTGGATCGTTCGATGCTTTTGCATGGTTTGGCGGATCAGGTGGAACGATCGTCTTACTGATAGCTATCTTGATTTTCTCTAAACGAGCGGATTATTTAACAGTAGCTAAATTATCCATTGGACCTGGTATTTTCAATATCAACGAGCCAGTGATGTTTGGTCTGCCGATCGTATTGAATGCAATCATGTTCATCCCATTCTTGATTGCTCCAGTAGTTGCGACAGCTATCGGTTGGTTAGCAACTTACTTTGGACTTGTAGCACCAGTTTCGCAACAAGTTACATGGGTAGTACCGCCGTTCTTATTGTCATTCTTAGCAACAGGAGCGGATTGGCGAGCACCAATCGTAACGTTGGTATGTATGGTCGTGACTTTCTTGATTTGGGCACCGTTTGTCATTTCTGCAAACAAAATGGACCCTGCCGCAGGCGAACAACAATAAGATGAATCTGAGGAGCGGGACGCTTTAAGTTTCGTTCCTCATAATGAATTTTCGAGGAGGAACTGAAATGATTTCAATTGCCAGTGCAATGCAACAAGATGCAATCAAAGAATTGTTAGAAGGATACAATGAAGAAGGAATGACATTTACGTTTAAAGAAAAACAAGGAATCAAAATGTTCTTTGAAACAAGTGCAGAAGATCCGGAAGCTGCGGCTAAAAAAGCAAAGGAACTAATCAAAGCACAGCCTTGGGGAACAGTCCTTTATTTTCAGTCAACAGCTGTTTAAGAAAATGGTTCAAAAAGATAGGATGGTTGATATGATAAAAAACGGTTTATTTTTATGTAGTATTGGTTCTTTGATCGTGTTGTATAGTTTGAATCCACATTCGCAAAGGTATGATTTGTATAGTATGGTCACGGGTCTTTTCCTAACAGGATTAGGAATCTACTTCTTCATGAAGGGGAAAAAAAGAGAAGAAGCAAAGGAGAAAAATAACTAATGGAAATCACAAAAAAATTAAATATTCCAGCGTCGTTTTTTTACGATAAAGTTATGGATTCTGTTCTTTTCGATGTACGTAAAGCGACCGGCAAATCAGTGACCAGAAAACAGCTGAAAAATTTGGAGTACGTCAAACAATTCTCGCAAAATAACCGGGCTCGTATAAAAATCGAAGAAGTCATTGAAAACCAGTCTTATAAGTTTCGTACATCGACAACGAAGAATGAATTCGTTGTTCATTATCAAATCAAACCAGTAGACGATTCGACCTGTGAGGTTCATTACACAGAAAAAATGGAGTCTTATGGCATGCTTCAAAAGTTGAATGATATGCTTTTAGGAACAATCTTGATGTACTTTAAGCGGAGACGTTTCAAAAAAATGCTAGAGATGATCGAAGCAACGTATTAAACCAGTGAAAAAATGGTACTATTTAGTTATTGAAAAATGAAGTAAGCTAGAAGAGATTTTTCAGAGGAAGCGAGGTCTTTCCTGAGATTCCTCACTAGCTTTTTTGTAGGAAGGGGCAGCAAAATGACAAAACAAGTAAGAGAGCTAGGGGGATCTTCGATTGAGGAAATGTTTGCTTTAGCCACATATGCATTTAATGGGGCAGATACACCTGAAAGGAGAGAACGTTTTCGTACACTTGCGGAGAATTCCTGGAATTACGGTTTTTTTGATGAGGAGGATCGGCTAACAAGTCAAGTCATGGCGACTCCTTTTCCAGTGAATTTTTACGGACAAGAGTATTTAATGGCCGGTATTGGCTATGTTGCTTCTTATCCTGAAGCAAGGGGACAAGGCGGAATCAATCAGATCATGGAAAAGATCCTTGAAGATTGCCGTGATCGTAAAGTAAGCTTATCTTATCTGGCGCCATTCTCCTATCCCTTCTATCGGCGCTATGGCTATGAACAATCGTTTGATAAAATCAGGTATCAACTAAACAGTCGTGACGTGCCGTTTACCAAAAAAAAATCTGGCAAGATGAAGCGTATGAATTTCGAAGATGCAAAAGCTGCAATCAAACGAATTTATGAACAGATGCCTGAAAACCAACGAGCTGGTCTGAAGCGCGAAGACTGGTGGTATACGTATAAATTCAAGCAAAAAGGTAATTACCAGTTTGCTTTGTATTTTGATGAGATTGGGGAAGCAACGGGCTATGTCGTTTACCAGCTTGCAGCGTCTTCCTTTATTATTGTGGAATGGGGATTTTTGAATCATGATGCCTTTTGCAGTCTTGTCCGCTTTGTAAGTTCCCATAACGGTGCTTTTGAAACATTTGAATATTCATGTGGCTACGGTGGCAATGATCAAAATTATCTATTAGCAAATCCATTTGCTTCTGTAACGATCACACCTTATATGATGGCGAGGATCGTAGATATTTCTTTGTTTTTGGAAAAATATCCATTTAGAAAGAAACAAGCTGCCTTTGCCCTTCAGATAGAAGAAGATCAGTATGCAAAATGGAATGAAGGAATCGTGGAAGTAACGATCAAAAATGGAAAAAACCATCTCTCAAAAGTAGAACAAACAGCATTACCGATCGTTCGCGGAAATATCCAACATATCACACAGCTATTATTAGGATATCGTAAAGTTGAAGAGCTGGTATTCCAAGAGAGGATACAGGTGGCAAAAGAATATGAAGAAACGTTAAGCTCGATCTTGCCACAGCAACAGCCAATCCTTAATGACTATTTTTGATAAAAAAAGGGTGATGACAATATTTTTGTCACCACCCTTTTGTTTTTTCGTTTGGCATTTTAAGGAAAATGTTAAAGTAAATCCTCTTTTTTCGTAAATTTGAATTTTTTGTTTTCTTTTGTTTTAGGGTTTTCTTTTTTGTGGTCTTGGATTGCTTCTTTCGTAATCTTTTCCCGATTTTTTTTAGATGAATCTAAGCGTTCGGCATATACTTTTTCTTTTGGCTTATCATTCATTGGAAAGAACCTCCCTGTATTATTTCATTCTACTCCTAGTTTATCATCTGTTAAGAGCTAGTGGAAACGATTTGCCTAACTTACAAGCTGATTTTTTTAGCAGATAAGCTTGCAAGTAAAAAACAAACAAGCTACAATTGATTTATTGAAATTGTTCCTGTAGCTCAGTAGGATAGAGCAATCGCCTCCTAAGCGATAGGTCGCTGGTTCAATTCCAGTCAGGAACGTACAAATAACCCCTGTATCCTTTGTGATACAGGTTTTTTTATTTTAAAACAACGAAAATTAAATATTTTATAATTAAAAAAACTTCATTTTTTATTGATATAAGGGTATAATTTTTATTGAAGGAAGGTGATAAAAAAACATTTTCATTAAAACGGAAAGTAAAAAATAAAAATAAAAATGAAAGAGGGAGAAAAATTAAAAAAATGGATTCTTAGCGCTACATTGATTATTTTACTTAGGGCTTTCGCAGATGTAAGGGTAATAGAACAAAGTGGTTTTACTGGTAGGCGCGTAGCTTTTCCAATGCTATGAAGCTAGAGCCTTTCTAGTGGGCATAAGTATGTTTAACTTCTTATGCTAATCTGGACACATAATGTACAGGCGCACTACATAGAGAATCACGAAAGTGGGATAGTACTAAGTATAGTTGATACAAACAGCACTTCACAGCTAGAATAATTGGAAAGTCAGAAGTTTTTTGTTCGATTTGAAATACCTAGTTAGTTTGAATAAGTACATAAAGAATCTTCTTATTTAGCACTTAATAAAAAATATAAAAAACATTTAAAAGAGAAATCAAAGGTTTTCTCAATCTTTGATAAAAAAGGAGGAAGTAGAAAATGAAAAAAGCAAAATTGATACTTAGCACAATCGTCTTGACATCTTTAAGTAGTGGGTTTTTAGGGAGTGGGACGGTGGATGCCAGTGCATATAATAATAAAGTTGTTTCGCTTCGAGCTGCTAGTGACACAACGCTTACTGTGTCACGCATACCTTATAATCCTATTCTATATTTTGAAATTGGAATGGAAAATTATAATCAATCTGACTCAACCCAACGTTGGGTAATGGAGTACAATGCAAATGCCGGTGGTTATTATATCCGGGAGCAGATTCCGGGAAGTGTGTATCCTACACAATATATTTGGAGGGATAGCAGGGGAGGAGGCTTTGTGGACTTCTCGAGTAACAGAGAGAATGTAGGGACTCTGTGGAAGTTACATTCAGCCGGACAGAACTCGTTGGGAAATATATTTTTTATAGAAAATATGTCAAGCGGGACCTATTTGAATTGGAGCAGAGGAGGTCATACTGATCTGGGGGTGTTTTCTACTGCATTTGATTGGAATCGTGAGCAAAGATTCATTGTGCAAGTTGAAGGAGAAGTTTAAAAGATAAAATGGAAGTACACTAATACATTCAATCTTTTTGACTTATATCTAGAGAGTGGGGCAATAATCAGATTTTTTTCTGACTATTGTCCCACTCTCTTTTTTATATGTTTTTTTTTATTTTATTTGTGCTAACAAGATTTTGCTCAAGCCCAATCTCCATTACGGAAAATCGGTACTGTAGAACCGTCTTCGCGGATTCCATCGATATCCATCTTGTCAGATCCTACCATGAAATCTACGTGGGTTTGACTTCTATTCAAACCAGCTTCTGCTAATTCCTCGTCGGACATTTCTGTACCGCCTTTCACACTGAAGGCATAAGCAGACCCTAAGGCTAAATGGTTCGATGCGTTTTCATCAAATAATGTATTGAAGAAAATGATACCAGATTGAGAAATAGGGGAAGGGTCGGGAACAAGTGCCACTTCTCCTAGACGACGCGCACCTTCATCGGTATCAAGCAATTTTGCTAAGACATCTTCGCCTTGTTCGGCAGAAAAGTCAACTACTTTTCCATCTTTGAAAGTAAATTTCATACCAGAGATGATCGTACCAGCATAACTTAGCGGTTTTGTGCTTGAAATATACCCATCTACTCGATGACTGTCAGGTGCGGTGAACACTTCTTCTGTTGGCATATTTGCCATGAATTTTTCCCCTCGAGCATTGTAGCTTCCAGCACCTTCCCAAAGATGGTTTTTAGGCAATCCAATGATGATATCCGTACCAGGAGCAGTGTAGTGCAGGGCAGAAAATTGTTCTTGATTCAATTCTTCTGCTTTTTTTGCTAATTTCTCATCGTGTTTTTTCCATGCTAAAACAGGGTCTTCTTCGTAGACACGAGTTGTTTTGAAAATTTGATCCCATAATGCATCCACTTGTTCTTCTTCTGGCAGATCTGGAAAAACTTTTGCTGCCCATTGTTTACCAGCAGCAGCTACAACAGTCCAACTGACTTTATTTGCCTGAGTTGCCTTGCGCAAATTCATTAGTGCTTTACCGGCAGCTGCTTGATAAGATGCTACTCGTTGGCTGTCTACACCGGCAAACGCATCAGGGTCGGCAGAAACGACACTGATCCTGCTTGCTCCTTTTTCAAGCCATTCATCCGCTTGATCGATTTTAGATTGTGGTACATTCTCAATACGATCTGTTGCTGCATGTAAAAGAAATTCTCTTTGAATCTGATCATCCGTCCATTGAACGATGACTTCAGCAGCTCCTAATTTGTAAGCTTCTTGTGTGATCAAGCGAGCAAGGGGTGCTTGGTCCACACTGATCTGTAAAACGACTGTGTGACCTTTTTCTGTGGCCACGCCAGTTTCTGCAATTAAGCGTGCATATTTTTTTAGAAGTTCATTAAAATCGGATAACATAATAAAAATTCCTCCTCACCATTTTTTCTGGTAACTATTAGCATGATACCATTTAATCATGATTCAAACAATGTAGCTTTAAATAAAAAAAGGAGGTTATTTTTTATGGTTGCGTTTCACATTCTATGACACGACTTGCTATTTTAGCTTGTGAAGAAAATCGAAAACTAATTTTGCATATCAAAAAAAACATGTTACAATAAAATTAATCAATGGTGGAAGCGTTATAAAAAAATTGAGGAGATTAAAAAAATATGGCAAGAAAAAAGACGATTACTAAAGAACAGATTTTGGCAGCTGCTTATGAAGTAGCTGCCACCGAGGGATTTACACGATTTACTGCGAGAAACATCGCGAACAAAATGAATTGTTCCACGCAGCCGATCTATCTTGAGTTCATAAATATGGATGATTTGAGACAAGCACTTTTTGAACAAATCTATGATTATTTGCAATACGAAGTGTTTCCAGTTGAGCATACAGGGAATACGATTATCGATCTTGCTTTTAATTATATCCATTTTGCAAGAAGAGAGAAGAAGTTGTATCGTTCACTGTACTTAGAAGAATATGGTGGAGGAAAAGAGATGCAAAATTTCTCTTATACTTACTTTGTGAATACAGTGAAACGGGACCCAACCTATGCGGATCTTTCAGAAGAGCAGATCGAATCCTTGCATAACGGTACATGGATCATAGCTACCGGGATTGCAGCTTTGATGTCTTCAAGCATTATCCATCCAACTGATGAGCAGATTGAAAAAATGATCCAAGACAGCATTGATGCAATCTTGAATCTCAAAGAACCAATCGAAATCGATTGAATATACTCAAGAGTTTCACAAATCAGTAGATAACAAGAGATGTGTCAACATAAGGAAAATTTCGTTTTTCTTACAGCGTATACATTTTTAACTCCCGAAGAACTCTTCCATAAATACAATAAAAGAGCCGTCTAGATTGATTCAATCTGGACGGCTCTTTTATATCTCAAGCATATTAAAGTTTTGCGACTAATTCTTTAGCGAAAGCTTCTAGATTTTCGATATCTTCTTCCTCAGCATTTAAGTCTACTTTTACATTTTCTGCGCCTTTTGATGCGCCTGTTTTTCCAAAAGCAGCATCGAAGTCATCCACTGATTTACAGAATTCATCGTAAAAAGTATCACCAGATCCGCAGACGCCGTAGATCTTTCCTGATAGATCCAACTCTTGCAAGTCTTCATAAAAATCTACAATCTCATCAGGAAGATCGCCATCATCGTATGTATAAGTAGCTACGACGCAAATATCTGCCTCCTCGAATTCATCTGCATCTACTTGGGTACATTCGTTGATTTCGACTTCGATATCCATATTTTCAAATGCTTCTGCAACAATATCGGCGATTTCTTCAGTATTTCCTGTCATGCTAGCATATACGATTTTTGCTAAAGCCATGATGTGCCTCCTTGTTTAAAATTATTTAACAATTATGAATTATACCAAAACATCGTTGAAAAGAAAATAAAACCTAGAGACACATGGGAAATGTCATTTGGCTAAATGTATGCCGCTATGTTAAAATGAGAGAGATTTGTAAAAAGGAGACGAAAATATGATTACTTTAAAATCAGCACGTGAAATTGAAATGATGGCAGAATCTGGCGCTTTATTGGCAGATGTACATAAAAATCTGCGTGATTTTATCAAACCAGGCATAACAAGTTGGGATATTGAGGTATTTGTCAGAAACTATATCGAGAGTCATGGAGGAATCGCTGCGCAAATTGGCTTCGAAGGGTATGAATATGCGACTTGTATCAGTATCAATGACGAAATTTGTCATGGATTTCCTCGGAAAAAACCTTTGAAAAGCGGCGATTTGGTAAAAGTCGATATGTGTATCGATTTGAAAGGCGGCATTTCCGATTCTTGTTGGGCTTATGTAGTGGGAGAATCTACACCTGAGATCGACCGATTGATGGAAGTAACGAAGAAAGCATTGTACATCGGTATTGAGCAAGCACAAGTAGGAAATCGAATCGGCGACATCGGTCATGCGATCCAAACGTATGTAGAAGGTGAAAATCTAGCAATCGTCCGTGATTTTATTGGTCATGGCGTTGGTCCTACGATCCATGAAGAACCAGCCGTTCCTCATTACGGAGAAGCTGGAAAAGGTTTGCGATTGAAAGAAGGTATGGTCATCACGATCGAGCCTATGGTCAATACCGGAACGTGGAAAATGAAAATGGATCCTAATGGCTGGACTGCTTATACAAGAGACGGCGGACTATCTTGCCAATATGAACATACATTGGCTATTACTAAAGATGGCCCTAGAATCTTGACATCACAAGGAGAAGAAGGTACCTATTGATCCAGCCAATCAATAGGTACGGGAGAGGTACATGAAAGTTTGGAACAAAATAAAACAAAATGAAAATCTGATGCGCTTTATCGAGACGACTCAAAAGCGCATCACTGATTCAGAAATGAGTACGACCTCGGTTGTCGTTGCTTATTATTTACTCTTGTCTTTATTTCCATTGATTATTGCTTTTGGTAATATTTTGCCGTTTCTCCACATCGATCAAGAGACTGTACTGACCTATTTACGAGAAGTGATTCCTGAGACCGTTTACCAGTTTATTGGTCCTGCAATCAAGGACCTTTTGACACAAAGTTCAGGCGGTTTGTTATCCGTTTCTGCTTTGGCGGCCTTGTGGTCTGCCAGTCAAAGTATCAACGCTTTACAAATTGCGATGAATAAAGCGTATGGCGTAGAAAATAGAAAAAATTTTTTGATCGTTCGCTTCTTCTCGCTGATCGTAATCGTCTTGTTCATGATTGCCATTAGTGGAGTAACTATCGTTCTTGGTTTAGGACAGCTGATTTTAGATGCGATTCAACCGATTGTACAAATACCTGTAAACTTTATTGATCAGTTCCAAACGTTGAAATGGCCAATCACATTGGTGGCTTTATTTGTCATCATGTTCTTGATTTATTTAATTGTCCCTAATGCTCAATTGAAGTTGAAGACGATTATTCCAGGTACGATCTTCGCTACTGTCGGCTGGATGCTGTTATCACAAGTGTTTAGTATCTATGCCAGATATTTTGCTACGAGGATCAGCGGTTATCAGATCATAGGAAGTTTTATTGTCCTCATGCTTTGGCTTAATTTTGCTGCTACGATCATCATTTTGGGCGGAATCATCAATGCAGTTGTTCAAGAATACGTGACGGGACATCAAATCAAAAAACGTCGAGATCCAAGCCGAAAATGGTTCAATAAATTGAAAGCTAAATTTTCTCATAAAAAAAAGTAGAAACATGAGTTCTTATTGTAAATTTATATCAGTAATTTATAATAATTGTGACTCTTAATTAAAGTAGGTGCCCATATGCTTGTTTCTTTTAGTATGGTTATAAGATTTTTTCTGACAATTTTATTATCACTGATATTAACACCTGTATTTAAAATCATTTCAGTACAAACGGGTATGGTCGACAAACCAAATGAAAGAAGGATAAACAAAGTTCCAATGCCTTCCGCAGGCGGACTGCCCATTTTTATTTCATTTGTTATATCGACTTTATTCTTATTTCGTAAAATCATTCCACAATCGTATATTGTGCCCATCTTGCTCGCTTCTTTGGTGATCATCGTTACAGGAGTACTCGATGACAAATTTGAGCTGACGCCTAAACAAAAGAGTGTAGGGATCTTGCTTGCCTCTCTTATTATTTATTTTGTAGCAGATATACGTATTGATTCCTTTACGCTTCCTTTTATTGGCTATATCCAATTAGGATGGCTTAGTTTCCCTGTAACGATTTTTTGGATCTTCGGTATCACGAACGCAATCAATCTGATTGACGGTTTAGATGGGCTAGCGGCAGGGATTTCATTGATTGGTTTAATCACGATAGGCATCATTGGGTATTTTTTCCTTCATGCTTCCACAGTGTACATCCCGGTCGTTATTTTCTGTCTTGTAGCAAGCATTATCGGATTTTTCCCGTACAATTTTTATCCGGCAAAGATTTATTTAGGCGATACAGGAGCGTTATTCTTAGGGTTCATGATGGCCGTCCTTTCACTACAAGGGCTGAAGAACGTAACTTTTGTTTCGTCAATTTCTCTACTGATCGTCATGGGCGTTCCGGTAACAGATACGTTTTTTGCTATCATTAGAAGAAAAGCAAACCGTGTTTCTTTTTCTACAGCAGATAAAAAACATCTTCATCACCGACTAATCAGTTTAGGATTTACTCATAAAGGTGCCGTCCTGACGATTTATGCGATGGCTTTGATGTTTTCTTTCACAGCTATGGTCATGAATTATACTGGAAGAATCGGAACGATTGTATTGATTATTGCTATGCTATTTGCTGCAATTTTATTATTTGAATTGATTGGTCTGATTAACGAGAAACATCAGTTTATTTTAAAAACATTGCGATTTTTAGGGAATAAAGAGTATCGTACGCAAGTAAAACAGAAATATTTGAAGAAATGGAACCGTCATATAGATGAATAACAAATTAAACCAGCCAATTCTTATTAGTATTGTAACGGCGAACAGTGATAAGATTTTTCGGACACTAGATAATTTTATTTCAACAGTAAAAGATGAAACAGCGATAAAAATTCGGATTTTTGACAACAACTCCCTTCCGGAATATAAAAGCAGACTAAAAGAATATGTGACATATCCGTATATCGAAATCTATTTTCATGATGAAAATTCCGGATTTGGTTATGGACATAATCACAATCTGCTGAACAGCGATTGCCACTATGGCATTATTTGTAATCCAGATATTTTAGTGGATGAAGAAACAGTTACAGCATTGGTGTTGTTACTGAAAGAACATCCCGAATGCGCGATGTTAGCACCTAAGATTCTTAATGAAGATGGGACCACTCAGCACCTCATCCGAGAGCGGCTGGCTGTTTTTGATTATGTTTTGCGCTTTGTGCCTTTCAAATGGGTCAAAAAAAGGTTTGATAAACGGCTGGCTGTCTTTGAATGCCGTGGCTTGCCCACTGATGTTGATAGTTATGTGCGAATGATCTCGGGCAGTTTTATGGTAGCTGATATTGATAAATTTAAAGAGATAAGGGGATTTGATGAGCGTTTCTTCATGTACTTTGAAGATAATGACTTGTGTTTGAGTTTTGAAAAAGCAGGTTACAAATTATTGTACACACCCTTTTATGCAGTCGTCCATTTTTATGGAAAGGGTGCACATCGAAATGCAAAACTTTTTCGTGTGTTTTTGACTTCTATGATGAAATTTTTCAATAAGTGGGGGTGGCGTTTTTTCTGATGAAACCAGAAATAGTAGTAGTAGTCGTGCTCTATCAGCAACTATTCAGCCAATCTCCAACTTATGGACCATTAAGCAAAGCACTTAGCGAAAAGCATATTCAGCTTGTTATTTACGATAATAGTCCTCAAAGACAGCAAAATGAGCTGTTTGAAAAAGAAAACACCATTTACTATCATGATCCGCAAAACCCTGGATTAGTGGCGGCTTATAATTATGCGTTGTCTCAAGCAAATGAAAGAACACGTTGTATCGTTACATTGGATCAGGATACGAGGCTAGTCGACGACTATTTTGAAATCTTGCGTAAAGTAGCTTTTACAGATGAATGTGTTGCTGCAGTTCCGATGATTTTTTCTGGGGGTCGGCAAGTTTCTCCCGTCTATTCGAATCATTATATCAATCGTACAGCACAAGCAGTAGAAGTAGACGGTACGACAGCTGAAAGAATCATGGCAATCAATTCAGGTGTGGCATGGTCTGTCAAATTTCTAAAAAAGATTGGCGGGTTTAATCCTGCTTTTTCTTTAGATTTTTTGGACCATTGGCTGTTTTGGAAAGTGAATCAGTTGGAAAAAACGGTGGAGATACTACCAGTACGACTGGAACATGATCTTTCGGTATTAGACTATGAAAAAGTTTCAAGCAATAGATACCGTTCTATTTTACAAGCAGAAAATCGATTTTATCATGAATATGATCAAAGACATTTATCCAGTCACCGACAACAATTATTGTTAAGAACAGTTAAACAGTTTTTGACCGTCAAAAACCGGCATATCTGGCGGATGACTTTGCGCTCATATGTTAAGAATTGGAAGGTGTGAATTCGTGCGTTCGGTTTGTATAGCTACCTTTAATGGGGGCAGATATTTAAGAGAGCAGTTGGATAGTGTTTTATCTCAGCTTTCAGCAGAAGATGAAGTGATCATTTCAGATGATGGGTCAGTAGATGATACATGGGATATATTGACTGAATACGCAGAAAAAGATAGACGGATAAAGCTTTTTTCAGGACCTCGTCAAGGGTTGATCGCTAATTTTGGCTATGCGATCCAGCAGACGAAAGGAGAGCTAATCTTTTTGGCAGATCAAGATGATGTTTGGTTAGAGACAAAAGTGAAAAAAATCACTGACTATTTTGAACAGCATCCGGATCAGTTAGTAGTCGTTTCAGATTTGATCATTGTGAACAGTAAGCTGCAAGAGATCCATGCTTCCTATTTTTCATTCCGAAATTCCAAAGAAGGATGGGTCAATAATGTGATACGAAGTCATTATATTGGTGCAGGTATGGCTTTTCGCTCTTCGTTGAAATCCGATATTTTGCCGATTCCCTCAGAAGTGCCTATGCATGACATGTGGATCGGTTTGTTGGGAGGAAGGAAGACTGGGTTTCTGAGAGAACCTTTGACACTGTATCGAAGACATGATTTAAATGCGAGTGAGATTGAAACGCATTCTAAATTACGCCAAAAAATTTCCTGGCGTGTTCATCTGATTACGGCGTTGATCAAACGAAAATGGTTTAAACGTTGATAAAAGATGTTTAAATCCTTAATATTTCCATGACAAATATAACGATTGATGAGATAATAGCAAAGTGAAATTTGAAATCAAAAAGGAGAGCATATATCCATGAAGGGAATCATTCTTGCTGGGGGCAGCGGAACACGTCTGTACCCTTTAACAAAGGCAACATCGAAACAATTGATGCCAATTTATGACAAACCAATGATTTATTATCCAATGTCTACTCTGATGTTGGCGGGAATCAAAGAAATTCTGATTATTTCAACGCCACAAGATACACCACGTTTCAAGGAATTATTTGGAAACGGAAATGATTTAGGACTGCAGATCGAATATGCAGTACAAGAAAGTCCAGATGGATTGGCACAAGCGTTTATCATTGGAGAAGAATTTATTGGAGATGATAGTGTCTGCTTGGTATTAGGAGACAATATTTACTATGGTGGCGGTCTGTCTAAAATGTTGCAACGAGCAGCTTCAAAAGATACAGGCGCGACAGTATTTGGCTATCATGTCAATGATCCAGAACGCTTTGGTGTAGTAGAATTTGATGAGAACATGCAAGCTTTGTCGATTGAAGAAAAGCCTGCTCAGCCAAAATCAAATTACGCAGTAACTGGCCTTTATTTTTATGACAATGAGGTGATTTCTATTGCTAAAGGAATCAAACCGTCAGAACGTGGAGAACTAGAAATCACAGATGTCAATAAAGCATATTTGGATAAAGGAAAATTATCTGTAGAACTTATGGGACGCGGATTTGCTTGGCTTGATACAGGAACACATGAATCATTGCTTGAAGCATCTACCTTTATCGAAACGATTGAAAAACGTCAGAATTTAAAAGTGGCTTGTTTGGAAGAAATTGCTTACCGTATGGGCTACATTGATAAAGAACAACTGCTAGCCCTTGCACAGCCTTTGAAAAAAAATCAATACGGTCAATATTTATTGAATTTGGCCGCTGAATAAGGAGTTCCTACAGATGAAAGTAACAGATACAAAATTAACAGATGTAAAAATCGTGGAAATGGATGTCTTTGGCGACCATCGCGGTTTTTTTACAGAAAGCTATTCAAAAGCAAAATTTGCAGAACATGGATTAGATTATGACTTTGTTCAAGACAATCATTCGTTATCTGCTGAAGCTGGTGTTCTTCGCGGGCTTCATTTCCAAAAAGGAGAAGCTGCACAGACAAAATTGATTCGTGTGGTTACTGGAGCAGTTTTAGACGTAGTAGTGGACATCCGCAAAGGCAGCCCGACTTATGGTCAATGGGACGGATTTATCTTATCTGAACATAATCATCGTCAGTTGCTTGTACCTAAAGGATATGCACATGGATTCGTTACTTTAACACCAAACGTGAACTTCCTTTACAAGTGTGATAATTACTATAATGCAGAAGCAGATGGAGGCATCGCATTTGATGATCCAGATTTAGCGATTGATTGGCCAATTGATCCATCAAGAGCGATTATGTCGGAAAAAGATCACCGTCATCCGACATTAAAAGAATTTGAAGCAGAAAATCCATTTGTTTACGGAGAAATCTAAGAATTAAGGAGAAATTTTCTTATGAAAAACATCATTGTTACCGGAGGTGCCGGATTCATCGGCTCTAATTTCGTTCATTACGTGGTAAACAATCATCCAGAAGTGCATGTCACTGTTTTGGATAAACTGACTTATGCAGGAAACAAAGAGAACTTGGCTGGACTTCCTAGCGATCGCGTAGAATTGGTCGTAGGAGATGTTGCAGATGCAGAATTAGTGGACCGTCTAGTAAAAGAAGCGGACGCAGTTGTTCATTACGCGGCAGAATCCCATAACGATAATTCATTAAAAGATCCTTTCCCATTTGTACAAACGAATATCATTGGTACGTATACACTTTTAGAAGCTTGCCGCAAGTATGATGTACGCTATCATCACGTATCTACTGACGAGGTTTACGGAGATCTTCCATTACGTGAAGACCTACCGGGACATGGAGAAGGCGAAGGAGAAAAATTCACTGCCGAAACACCATATAATCCTTCAAGCCCATATTCTTCTACAAAAGCTGGTTCAGATCTGTTAGTAAAAGCGTGGGTACGCTCTTTTGGCTTACGTGCAACTATTTCAAATTGTTCAAACAACTATGGTCCTTACCAGCATATTGAAAAATTTATCCCTCGCCAAGTAACGAATATTTTAAGCGGTATTCGTCCAAAATTATATGGTGAAGGGAAAAATGTTCGTGACTGGATCCATACAAATGATCATTCTTCAGCAGTGTGGTTGATTTTGACAAAAGGCAGAATTGGCGAAACCTACCTGATCGGTGCGGACGGCGAAGAAGATAATAAGACCGTGATGGAATTGATCTTAGAAATGATGGGTCAACCAAAAGACGCATACGACCATGTAAACGACCGTGCAGGGCACGATTTGCGTTATGCAATCGATTCGACAAAATTGCGAGAAGAGCTAGGTTGGCAGCCTGAGTTTACGAACTTCCGTGATGGGTTGGCTGACACGATCAAATGGTACGAAGAACATGAAGACTGGTGGAAAAAAGAAAAAGAGGCCGTTGAAGCAGCATATGCCAAAAATGGACAATAATACAGAGAAAATTTCACTGTATTAATGGAAAAACACATGTGAGGCAGGCGCTCGCCTGTCTCTTTTTTAAAATAAAAATCAAGGAGCGGATAACCATATGTTTTTATTAACTGGAGGAAATGGACAATTAGGTACAGAATTGCGCCATTTATTAGATGAAAAAAATCTGCCATATGTTTCAACAGATGCAAAAGACTTGGATATCACAGATGCTGAGAAAACAATGGCTTATATTACAGAATTGAAACCGGATGTTATTTTCCATTGCGCAGCTTACACAGCAGTAGATAAAGCAGAAGAAGAAGCAAAAGAATTAGATGAGAAAATCAATGTCGATGGCACAAGAAATGTAGCGCTTGCAGCAAAAGCTGTGAATGCTCAATTCGTCTATATCAGTACAGACTATGTCTTCGATGGAAAAAACAAAAATGTAGAGTACGAAGTAGATGACCAAACGAATCCACTAAATGAATATGGTCGTACGAAATTATTAGGTGAAAAAGCAGTAGAAGAGATTTTAGAAGACTATTATATCATACGAACTTCTTGGGTTTTCGGGATTTATGGACACAATTTCGTCTTCACGATGCAACGCCTAGCGGAAACCCGCGACAAACTGACTGTAGTAAATGACCAGTTCGGGCGACCAACTTGGACACGTACTTTGGCAGAATTTATGGTATATGTTATCGAAGAAAAAGCACCATTCGGTATTTATCATTTGTCGAACGAAAATAGCTGTTCTTGGTATGAATTTGCCAAAGAAATATTGAAAGATACAGATGTGGAAGTAGCGCCTGTTACATCGGAAGAATTTCCACAAAAAGCAACGCGTCCGCAGTATTCAGTCATGAGCCTGAAAAAGACAGAAGCGTTAGGATTTGCCATACCAACTTGGCAAGAAGCACTTGCGCAAATGCTGGAAGCTGCCAAAAAAATGAATAAGTAATTTCCTTTTTATCAAATAGAATTTGGAGCATGATATGGAAAAACAAACAAGAAGTGCACGACGAAAAGAAAAACCAAAAGCGAATCAGGCAGATTCGAATTTGGTGCTTGACCTGTTTCTAAAACTCCGATACCTTATTGGTGTTTTAGTCATCGTGGTCATTGTTACTTTTAATTTAAACGGAAGTTCACTTGGTGTTTGGGATAAATATGTGTCGCAAAGAGACGATGGGAAAAAAACTGATGTGATTTTTGGACAGAATCGGGAAGTGCGGTCAGATGAATGGCTGGTGCAGACACCTTTTTACCTCTCACAAGCTGAAGAGGACTTTCCGTTGGTGAACGAAGATTATTCATTGAACGGACAAAACATGATCATTGCGTATAATTCTCCTGTAAAGGATATTACGGTTATCGGAAAACCATTCAACTGGGGATTCTTTTTCCTCGGAAGAGATCGAGGCCTTTCCTTTTATTGGGCGATGAAATTAGTCGTCATGGTCTTGCTTGGATTCGAAGTACTGATGATATTAACGAAGAGAAAAAAAGCATTATCGCTGATTGGCGCATTTGCGCTGACATTTTCTCCCGCAGTCCAGTGGTGGTTCATGCAGCATGTGGGCGATTTGATTTTCTTTACGTTGGGATTGATGACTGCTTTTTATCATTATTTCTATAATCATGATAAAAAATGGCTGCGAACGTTGATGATGCTTTTGGTGGTTATTTTCGGTATTGGGTTTATTTTAGTGATTTACCCAGCCCATCAAGTGATGCTGGCGTACTTGCTGATTTTTTATTTTGTTGGACTGCTTATTTACTACAGCAAGAAAATTTCTTGGGATCTGTTGGATGTAGTGTTGATTGGAGGGGCAGTTTTATTTATTGGCGGAGTCATGGTTCATTTCTGGCTGACGTCAAAAGACGCATTGTTAGCTTCTTTGAATACCTTATATCCAGGAAAACGAGTCAGCACCGGTGGAAAGTGGACGATTGGCGAATTTTTTTCTTTCCTGACAAACTGGAAAATTCCTTTTGAAGACATCAACTATTCGAATAACTCTGAAGTGGCTTTGTTCTACCACTTCTTTCCAACGGTATTCCTAGCCAGTCCATTTGTCTTATTTGGCAAAAAAGATAGTGAACAAAAGTTATTGGGACGTATTTTGATGATTTTTTGTCTGTTTTCTATCTTTTGGATTACCGTTGGATTGCCAAAATGGCTAGCAGAAATTACTCTGCTGTCTTATGTTCCTCCTTTAAGAGCCATCCTTACTTTTAGTTTTGCGGCTTGCCTATTATCAATTTGGTTCATCGCTTATATTTGGAGAGAAGATGTTATTCCTATTTGGTATAAATTCATTTTACTGGCAGTAAACGCATGGTCTTATTTCTATGCAATTACTCATTCGAAGATGGATAATTATTTTTCAGATTTCGAAACCATCGCAGTCGTTGTGTTGGGAACAGTGATTTTAGCTTTTGCATTATTTGGCTGGAGACGCTTGTTTTATCTTGCTTTTGCCGCCGTGATCATCGCATCTGGTTTCTTTGTCAATCCAGTCGTAGAAGGTACTGGAGCGATTTTTGAAAAAACACTGGCAAAAGAAATCCGAAAAATCGATCAACAAGACCCTGGCAAAGTCTGGTTGACTGAAGATGAACTGTATAACTTCACCCCAACTTTGGGTGTGAAATCTTTCAATACAGTCCGCTTTTATCCAGATATGGCTGCATGGAAGAAAATCGATCCAAAAGAAGAATATGAGAAGTATTATAATCGGTATGCTCACACAAGAGCTTTTATCGCTAAGGAAGATACAAAGTTCATTTTAGATCGTCCAGATATGTTCTCGGTCACGTTGAATTTTGAAGACGCAGAAAAGTTAGGGATCAACTATGTAATCAGTAAGCGACCGTTAACTGATTACAATCAGTTATATGAAGCTCAATTCACACAACTATATGGACCGGATAAAGATGGTTATATGATTTTTAAAGTAGAATATCCCGATTATCCAGATGTACCACAAACACAAACTCAGGAAAATCAGCTAGTCTTACAGTAATGGGCTAGCTGAGAATAACCCTGAAGTATTATTAGAAAGGAGAGTGGAGATAATTCAAGCAATCGTACAAAAATTTGTCAACAAAATGAGTGCTGGTTTCTTGCTTTTGCTGCTGACGCTAGTCTTTTCTGTTTGGACAGCAGGATTAAGCTTCCCAGCCACTTTGTTTATATATAACAACAGTTCGCTACTTATCACTTTTAGTGTGGTTATTTTGCTCATTTTAAATGTTTATAAAGCAAAAGGCGTCGATTTTCTTTATCTAGGTGTTGCGCTTGCACTTTTCATTTTCTTTTCTTACTTTCGGGAATTAAGAAATGAGTCTTTATTTGGAGATTTACTGTTTCCTTTGATTATTTTATTTTGTTTAGTAATTAAATGGATTGAGTGGACAAAATGGGATCGCGGGATTTATCTGCTTGTCTTTACGGTCTTCCTCGGAATCACGTTATATCGTGTATTTACAGAGATCCAAGTACCAGAAGGACAAAGCATCTGGGCTCCAGGAAATTCGCTTTCTGATATTTGGATCAATACGAATACAATCGGAAGTTCTTTGATGACTCTTGCTTTATTGATCAGCGGATTTGCCAGTTCTTTTGAACGGTGGTATGTTCGTATCATCGGTGGGATAGCAGTCGTTGCAGCCTTTTTAGGCATTTGGGTCTGTCAATCAAGAGGCGCATTAGTTGCATTGATTGTTTTTGCGATATTGGATCTTTTACCTAAATCATTGATGCGTGTCATTCGTGCGCCGTTTATTGCCTATACGGCTACGATTCTTTTGGCTTTACCGATTTCTTATCTAGCCGCTGTTTCCGAAAAAGTCAATTTGTTTACCGGTCGAGAAGATATTTGGCATAAATTCTATCAGACGCTAGGAGAAAAATCTGAGCAAGTTTTACTAGGGATGAAAACATTCATCTTCCAACGAGGAAACCAATTTTTAGGAAACCACAATAGTTATAATTCTATTTTGAATATCTATGGGTTAATAGGGTTTGGAATTGCTGCTTTGCTGCTTATCCTTTTTATTGGTCGCTTAACGTTGAAAGCAGATTTATCCAACGGGCAGATGACTTTTATCTGGGCTTTTTTTGCGGTGATGATGCAGTCATTTATGGAGGATACATTGACTTCATATCCATGGGTTCCGATTATTTATATCCTGTTGGCTATGTCCGTTCATCGCTATGACGAAACGAAAGTTATGGAAGAATACTATGACATAGAAGAGCCATATGACGACATGAATGCTGGAGATCCAAGTTATGAGGAACAACCAGATAGCGCTCATTCTTCCAGGATCCAACGCTATCATTGATAGGCGCAAAATACGAGAGAGGCTGTGACAACCGTCGCAGCCTTTTTTGGTTTATTGCAATTGTCTAGCATCTTCTGTAAAATAGAAACGTTAGAGAAAATCTTGTATCATAGAAAATTAAGAAATAAATAAGAACGCAGCTCGGTACCAAAAATATGGTAAAATGGCACTTGACTGTAATTCACTGAAATCGCTTGGAGGAACACAAATGTTTAAAGATTTGTATTTATTTATGAAGGACATTTATCAGAACAGAAAATTGCTGCTACAGTTTTCGATCAATGACTTCAAATCAAGATATGCAGGATCGTTTTTAGGGATCTTATGGGCGTTTATCAATCCGTTATTTACTGTATTGATTTATTGGCTGGTATTTGGCGTTGGATTGAAAGCACAAATGATCGATGCAAAATACCCATTTATCGTATATTTAGTTACAGGGATGATTCCTTGGTTCTTCTTCTCTGATGCCTTTGCATCAACTACGGTTGTTTTTCGGGAATATACTTATTTAGTAAAGAAAGTCGTATTCAATATTCGTATCTTGCCCACGACGAAAATCCTATCCAATTTGTACACCCATTTATTTTTCATTCTGATTGGCATAGCTGTTGCGCTTATAAATGGTATATATCCTTCAGCCATGTCTTTACAGCTGATTTACTATCTATTTTGCATGTGTGCTTTCTTGACAGGATTGACTTGGCTGACAGCATCCATCCAACCATTTTTACCAGACATCATGCAATTGATTACGATCGTCTTGCAGTTGATCATGTGGACGTTGCCGATATTATGGAGCCCGAACCAGTTTGACTCAGGTCTTGTAAGCATATTGAAATTAAATCCGCTGTACTATGTTGTTCAAGGCTATCGTGAGTCGTTTTTAAGTGAAGCTTGGTTCTGGGAGCATGGAACATATACTTTGTATTTCTGGGTGTTCACATTAGTAATGTTCGTAATCGGCTCTGCAGTGTTCCGTAGATTGAAACCACATTTTTCAGATGTGCTGTAAGGAGAATAGCTATGACAGAATATGCAATTAGACTAAAAGATATCACAAAATCTTATAATATGTACGCAAAACCGTCGGATCGATTTCGTGAAGCTCTTAATCCTTTTAAGAAATCCTATCATGATGTGTTTTATGCGTTGAAAAACGTGAATGTAGAAATAAAAAAAGGTGAGATGATCGGTTTCGTTGGAGAAAACGGATCCGGAAAATCTACGATGTTGAAAATCATTACAGGGGTACTGACACCAACATCCGGTACGATGGAAATCGAAGGGAAAATCTCTGCTTTGCTAGAACTAGGTTCAGGATTCAATCCTGAGTATTCTGGCTATGAAAATATCTATTTAAATGGGATGGTACTAGGCTTTTCAAGAGAAGAAGTTGATGAAATGGTCGATGATATCATTGAATTTGCTGACATCGGCGACCATATTTATCAACCTGTAAAAACTTATTCAAGTGGGATGTTCGTTCGTCTAGCTTTTGCTGTAGCAATCAATGTGAATCCTGATATTTTGATTGTAGATGAAGCATTGGCAGTAGGAGACCTTGAATTTCAACTAAAATGTATGGAAAAATTTACAGAAATCAAGAACTCGGGAAAGACGATTTTATTCGTTTCTCATGATATCAGTTCGATTCGCCGTTTTTGTGATCGTTCCTATTGGTTGAAAAACGGAGAAGTCGTCGAATATGGCGATACGATGGAAGTAACGACGAATTATGAAAACTTTTTAAAGAAAAAATCAGTTAAAACAGTGGATCGGAATAAAAACCAAGTAGAACGGTTCGCCGCTCCAGATATCGTCGACGTGACGAAAGCGGAATTGTTGGATAAAGACAAAAATCCGGTGGATATGCTGGAACAAGGAGAAAAACTATACGTTAAAGTAACTTATGAAGTAAAAGATGATACAATCAAAAATCCGGTTTTAGGAATTGCGCTACGAACAGTCGACAATTTTTATGTGTGCGGACTCAATACTCTACTAGATGGTATCAAGATTCCTTGGAAAAAAGGAGAGAATATCTTTTATCTGGAGTATGAAAAGTTAGGTTTGTTAGCTGGTGAATATTATTTTGACGTTGCGGTCTTTGAAGAAAATGCAACGGTTCCTTTGGTATATAAGACAAAGTACATGAATTTGTTTGTCAGCGGTTCTTATATCGGAGAAGGCATCGTGGTCTTAGACCATAAATGGGAAGAAGGGACTCATAGCAATGAAATATGATTTTGAAATGGACCTAGATGAACAAAGCAGTGTGGGAAAAATTGCCGCACAGATCAAACCAGGAAGTAAAGTTTTAGAGTTTGGTCCCGGAAACGGCCGATTAACGAAACATTTAATCGGTGCAAAACAATGTGAAGTGAGTATTGTTGAGTTAGATAAGGAATTGTTCGATTTTGTCAGCGAATTTGCTCAAGATGGATTTTATGGTGATATTGAAAGTTTTGAGTGGGCAAACTATTATGCTGGACAGACATTTGATTACGTCTTGTTTGCGGATGTTTTAGAACATTTGGTAGATCCTGGAAAAACATTGAAGAAAGTCAGAGAATTTTTGAATGAAGAAGGAGAGATCCTGATTACATTCCCTAACTTGGCGCATAATTCTGTCATGATCGATTTGTTCAATAACCAATTGCCATGGGCTTCTTATGGTCTCCTAGATGAAACCCATAATTCTTTTTATACTCATGATGGCTTCCAAAAAGTTTTTGAAAAAGCGGGATTATTCATTAATATTGAAGATTACTTGTACTTAGCTGTAGGGGATACAGAATTAAAATCAACTTATGAAGAATTGCCGGAAGCTGTACGCTATGATTTCAAAATGCGACCATTTGGTGAAGTCTACCAATACTTTTTCTCATTGATGAAACATCCAGTAGCACAAAGTTCCATTGCAGAGCCACAAAATTCTAATTATGTAAAAGTGTTAGAAGTAACCCAGCAAACGAAACAAGATGAAACAATCCAACAAATACCATTCAATAATTTCACAGGGGAAAATGAGACACTAAGTTTCCCCGTATCAGAAACAACAGAAAGAATGGTGTTTCGCTTCGCGCAACAACCTAGCTTTATCGAATTCAGCGCAGAAGCTGCCGGAGAAAAACTCACATTTGTCGATTCGAATGCTGTAGTCAAAACAGTAAATGATTGTTATTTGTTTGATGGGAAAGAATTACCAGAGTTCGTTCTAACGGATATTTCTGGGAAAGAAGTGACTATCCATTGTCACTATCGCTTTATCGGGGAATTGACACCAACAATGAAAGAATTGTTGGAAACGATTCGTCCCATGGCTGAAGTCACAAAGCAGCTTTCTGAGAAAAATGATGAATTAGAAAAAGAAAATCATCATCTTCTTGAGGAAAATACAAGACTAGTCCATACGTTAAAAACAACCACAAATCGCTATTGCACATTGTTGGAAAGTGATGAATGGACAATCAAACATAGACTAGGACGACGTAAGAAAGAAACATCGAAAAAAATCCAAGAAAAAGAGCTTTCTATATGTATTGACGAGAAAATCTGGGATGCAGAAACAAAAATATTAAAAATCATCGGTTGGGGAATCGCTAATTCGGATCGCCAGCCATTGTCCTATAAGTTATCAGCTGACCAATCGCCATTTTTCGAAGCAATTCCTGTTTCACGAGAAGAAGTCAATCAAGCAGAACAGCTCGCAAAAGGAACAGAAGCGGGATTTGAATTACGAATCCTTTGCGAGCAAGAACGTTCATTCTTAGTGGAAGCAGTGGCTCAAAATGGCCAATCATGGATCATTGAAATGTAAATAATGATTAACTTATAAAGATAAGGAGTAAACGAATCGTGCAAAAAAAAGAAATTGCCGTATTTATCGATCAAATCACTCGTGAACGGGCCACTGGCGATTTGCTTATTGTGGGCTGGGCAATTGATGAAGTGACCAAAGAAATCCCTACGATAAAGGTAGAAAAAGAAAATGTGATTGCTGAAGCAACACATGTCGTAAGATTGGATATCAATCATTTATATAATCTTGATGTTAAGACCCAAAGCGGTTTTAAGGTACGTTTATCAGGGAAAATGAGAGGAAAAGCAATCTTAGACTTCCAAACAGCGAGACATCAAAATGGCATAGCTGTGAAATTAAACGGTAAATACCCTTATGATGACGGCATTGAATCTTCATGGGAAAGAAAAAAAAGATTACTGAAAAAAGGGATAAATTATGCAAGGACTCATGGCGTAAAAAAAGCGATCCGTCGGGTCAAATTGGAATTGAAGCCAGGATCGATCGACTATGCAGAGTGGATCAGTCGTCATGAGAAACCTGATCTGAAAGAGCAAAGGAAAGAAGTACAAGGATTTGCGTACCGTCCATTGATTTCCATACTTATGCCTGTCTATAACGTTGAAATCAAATGGCTCGAAAAATGCATTGATTCGGTACTGGATCAAACGTATGCTCATTGGGAACTATGTATCAGTGATGATGCTTCCACTGATCCAGCTATCCGAAAGTGTCTGGAATCCTATCAAGCAAAAGATGATAGAATCAAAGTCGTTTTCCGACAAGAAAATGGACACATCAGTCTGGCAACTAATTCTGCATTGGAAATGGCAGAAGGAGAGTTTATAGCACTCTTAGATAATGATGATGAATTACCGCCATTTGCATTATATGAAGTGGCAAAAGTGCTAAATGTACATCCAGAACTGGATTTGATCTACAGTGACGAAGATAAAATCGATGCAGACGGCAATCGCTTTGATCCGCACTTCAAAGCAGACTGGTCTCCTGATACATTGATGGGAAATAATTATATCTCTCACTTAGGCGTATATCGAACAAGCATTGTTAAAGAACTTGGCGGTTTCCGTAAAGGCTATGAAGGTTCTCAAGATTATGATTTGGTCCTTCGTGTGACAGAACAAATCCCTGCAGATCATATTTACCACATTGACCGAGTCTTGTATCATTGGCGGACGATCCCAGGGTCAACTGCAAGTAATGGTGAAGCCAAAAGTTATATCTATGATTCCGGAGTGAAAGCATTGACAGATGCCCTGTTTAGAAGGAACATCAAAGGAAGCGTACGTCCTGGCAGAATTTCTGGATTTTATGAGATTACTTATGACGTCTTGCAAGAGGATTTGGTCAGTGTGATCATTCCAACGAAGAATGGCTATGAAGATCTAAAAACTTGTGTAGATTCGATCATCGAAAAAACGTCTTATTCAAATTATGAAATCATTATTGCGGATAATGGAAGTACAGATCCAAAAATGCAAGAATTATTTGCAGAATACAAGCATCAGCTGAAAGACCGCTTTATCGTAGAATTGATTGACATTCCATTCAATTATTCTCGAATCAACAATTTAGCAGCAAAAAAAGCAAACGGCAAATACTTTTTATTCTTGAATAACGATACAGAAGTGATTGAGCCAGATTGGATGACGGCGATGGTTTCTTATGCACAGTTTGATCGAATCGGCTGTGTAGGAGCAAAATTGTTTTATCCAGATGATACGACGCAACATGCAGGAGTATTATTAGGAATCGGTGGTGTTGCAGGACATGCATTGAATAACTATGATCGAACACATTGTGGTTATTTCGGCCGATTGGTCATTGACGTCAATTACTTAGCAGTCACTGCAGCTTGTATGATGGTCAAGGCAGCTGACTTCAATGCTGTTAACGGGTTTGATGAAACATTAGAAGTAGCATTCAACGATGTTGACTTGTGCTTGAAAGTTTATGAACTGGGTCGTTACAATGTCTATGCACATCAAGCGGAATTGTACCATTTCGAATCTAAATCAAGAGGTTATGAAGATACACCAGAAAAACAAAGACGTTTTGCTGGGGAAATCAAAAAAATGCAAGATAAGTGGCCTTCTTATATTGCTCATGACCCATTTTATAACGATAATCTAACTAAAGAAGGAATCGGCGATTTTTCGTTGAGACCTGATTGAGCAAAGAACTGTATTTTCATTTTTATTGATGAAAATACAGTTCTTTTAATTTAATTATATGAATATTGTAACTTGTGACCGAAGAGATGATAGGAAGAACATCCATTCAGTAGGAAGCATGTGATACGGTTTTTGTCCAACTCTCTGTTAGGCAGAAATACACATATAAGCATACAATAGTTGCCTTTTCTAGTTTCTTTTAATTTCTTTTACAATTTGGTTATTCACTAGGTTTTTAAACTTTGCTATGGTAAGATGATAGAGGCATTATTTTATGGTTAGGAGTGTATATATGAATAAAAATGGGGAGTGGAATGCGGCACGCAGGATATTCATTATCATCATGGATGTACTTGTATTGAATGTGTCGATCTATCTTAGCTTTTTGCTGAAGTTCCAAGGAGAAGTCCCAGCAAGAAACTTAGAGACCTTTCAGCATTCAGCAGTTTTTATTTCCATTATCTTTATTGCGTTGAATATTTTGTTAGGAGCTTATGTATTCTATAACCGAATGATCAGTGATATCGTCTTCATTACTGTTATTGGACAGGTGCTGATAGCATTGGGGATCATGGTGGTTACTTTTGCTGGACGTTGGTTTGCATTTCCGCGTGGCGTCATCGTGCTCTCGTTTATACTTGGCACGATATTACTTAGCGTTTATCGGATAGTCGTTTATAAACTATACTTAAGAGTCAGTCGTGATAAGAAAGTACTTATCGTAGGTTTGGAGAAAGATGTCGCACCAGCGATCCAAAACTTTCAATCTAAGAAAAACAACAAACATAAGGTTGAAGCAGTAGTGATCGACAATTATTATGAAAACACAAAAAAATTGATTGATGACATCGATATTGTCTACTTGGCTTCAAAAATCCCAGAAGATGAAAAAATCAATATTTATCAATTAGTGACAAAAAAAGAGAAGAAGCTGTTTTTAAATACAACTTTTGAAAATTTAACGATGATCAATCCGAACATCATGAATTTCGAAGATGAAAGTATCATTGAAGCTTCCGGTTTCAAAATTCAGCCGGAATATGAATTATTCAAACGTCTCTTTGATATCATCGTTTCGCTTATTTTACTGATCCTCGCTTCACCTTTTATGCTAATCACAGCGATTTTGGTAAAAACAACTTCACCTGGACCAATTATTTATAAACAAGTACGTATTACGAAAAATCAAAAGGAATTTTCAATCTATAAATTTCGTTCCATGAGTGCAACAGCTGAAGCAAAATCAGGCCCGGTCTTGGCAAAGAGCAATGATGCACGTGTGACACCAGTAGGCAAATTTATCCGTGCCGTACGTTTTGACGAATTACCTCAAATCTTTAATGTATTGAAAGGCGATATGTCGATCGTCGGACCACGTCCAGAAAGACCATTTTTCGTTGATCAGTTCAATGAAGAAAATCCTTATTATTATTTAAGACACAATGTACGTGCAGGGATTACCGGATATGCACAAGTATACGGAAAATATGTATCAGATTATAATAGTAAACTACGTTTTGATTTGTTGTATATCAAAAAGTATTCCTTACTATTAGATTTAAAGATTTTACTTCAAACAATCAAAATCTTATTTGATAAGATGTCCTCACAAGGACTAGATGAAGATGAAAATATCAGTTCATTAGCAGAAATCGACTTTTCACAAGAGAAAATTTATCGCTAAGCTGGAGGAAAGAAATGAAATGAGCCATCCGATATTTAGTATAATTGTTCCAGTTTATAATGCCGAAGACACGATCGTTCATACTATAGAAGTTTTAAAAAATCTGGCATTTGAAGAATATGAAGTGATTTTGGTCAATGATGGGTCAACTGACAAAACAGAGCAGCTGATTCAGTCAGCTATCCAAGGAGATAGTCATTTTCAACTTTTTACAACCGAAAATCAAGGACCTGGACTTGCTCGAAATGAAGGCATCAAGCAATCTACAGGGAAATATGTATTATTTTTCGATGCAGACGATGAGCCAGTCAAAGAAATTTTGGCAGATTATCAGCAGTTGTTTGAACAGTATCCTGAAGCAGATTTGCTTATCAGTTCTTTTACATTCCGCACGCTAAGCGGGGAAGAAATCATTTCGGAAAAGGACTATCTTGTTCCAGAATACCAATATACAAATCATGAACAGTTCGTGGATGATATGTATCATCTGATGAATCAGCAGTTGATGTATGTGGTTTGGAACAAATGTTACAAGAGGGAAATCTTGATGGAAAAACAGATTCTATTCAAAAATTACAGCAGTTGTGAAGACCGTATCTTCAATTTGAACTATTATGAACATTGTCAGCAAGTAATATTGAATCCAAGAATCGAGTATATCTATCATTTTGAAGGTGGAAAAGGGATAACCAACCAATATAAACCGAATAAATTTGAAACCTTTAAAGAATTTTATGAATTAGCAAATGTCGTGACAAGTGATAAAGACAAACCAGGTATGGCTTCTCTTCTTTTAAAAGGAACAACCTCTGTCATTTTTTCTATTTATGAGAATTCTGAGCGAACTGCTAAAGAAAAAAGAGAAGAAGCTATGCATATCTTGAATGATCCAGCCATCCAAGAAGCTAAAAAGGTTGCATTGACTGATTCCAGCGCGAAAAAAGTAACAAAATGGCTGTATAATTTGCCAGCTCCTCTATTATTATCTGCGGTGAAAGCCGGCAGCTTTGTGGAAGTGAAAATGCCAAGCATCATGGCATTGTTGAAGAGAGTTTATTAAAAAAGTCGGAATAAGGGGTTGTGACTGTCTTTTGTCACAACCCTTTTAAAAACAAAAAATAGCTGTTTATCTATCCTTTTTCAGTCAGTAAAGAAAGAACCACTTGCATAAGATTGAAAACCGCCTCTATTTATGAGAAAATAGGGAAGATTAATAAAAGAATGGTTGAGGCAACTATAATGTACAGTACAGATCCTGAATTAAAAAAAATTCAAAAAGTAAATCTCGAAATGGCACAATACTTTGTAGATTTTTGTAAAAGTCACGATTTGTTGTGTTATTTTTGTGGTGGCGGCGCAATCGGAGCAATTCGACATAAAGGTTTTATCCCATGGGATGATGATTTAGATTTTTTCATGCCTAGAAGGGATTATGATCGCTTAGCTGAATTATGGGAAACCGGCCCACAAAAAGATAAATTTGTTTTATTAAGACCAACTCTGACGAATCACGATCGGAACTCCTTTACAACTATCCGTAACGTCCAAACGACCTTTATTAAAACGTATCAGGAAGATTTAGATATCCCTCATGGTATCCAATTAGATATTTTTCCGTTAGATACTGCACCTGAAAAGCAAGCAGAACGGAAAAAGCAAAAGATATGGGCAATGATCTATGCGCTTTATCGAAGTCAGCAAGTACCGCAAAACCATGGGAAAGCAATGGAATTAGCTGGAAAGTTATTGTTAAATAGCGTATCCGCAAAAACGAAGTATAAAATATGGAGATATGCTGAAAAGCAGATGACCAAATACAATGATAACCCGACGAATTTCGTTACAGAACTTTGTGTCGGTCCACGATATATGGGAAATGTTTATCCTGCAAAAGACTTTGAATCTGCTGTGTGGGTACCATTCGAAGATACAGAGATGCCAGTACCAATTGGCTATGATCATTATTTAAGTCAAGTTTTTGGCGACTATATGCAGCTTCCCCCTGAAAAAGATCAGGTTTCTCACCATGAAGCAGTTTATATTGACCCAGAACATTCATACAAAATGTACAAAGGAAAATATTATTTAACTAAAGGAGCAGAAAAAAAATGATTACAGCTATTATTATTGCCGGCGGTGTCGGTAAACGTATGGGACAAGATATCCCAAAACAGTTCATTACAATTGAAGGTAAACCTATTATTATCTATACGTTAGAATCATTTCAAAAACATCCACAGGTCGATCGGATTTTAGTCGTTTGTAAATCTGGCTGGGAAGAAACGATGTGGGCGTATATCAAAGAATTCAATATTAGCAAAGTCCAATGGGTCATCACAGGGGGATCAAAAGGACAAGAGTCAATCAATAATGGTGTCCAATTTTTGAAAGATTACTCTGAAGACGATGATACGATCATCATCCATGATGGTATCCGTCCACTAGTAGACGAACTGGTATTGTCAGATGTAATCGTTAAATGTAAAGAATTTGGTAATGGCGTAACCTCTCTACCTTACAATGAACAAATTTTTATCAAGAAAACAGAAGAAACGACGGAACAGTATGTCGATCGTAACACATTACGGCGTGTCTCAACTCCACAAGCTTATCAATACGGAAAACTACGGGCAGCATATGACCGAGCAGTGAAAGAAGACATTGGTATGACTGATTCTTCCTATACGAATACCATGATGGTAGATTTAGGAGAAACTTTATATTTTGCTGCTGGTTCTGATAAAAATATCAAATTGACAACAACAGATGATCTAGAATTGTTCAAAGCATATTTAAAAATGAAAGACTAGGAGAAAGATGATGACGTTGATTAAACAACCAATGTACCAAAAAGATTTGGCAAAAGTGATCAATCATACACCAAAAATAAAACAGCTACATGGCAAAACCGTTCTGATGATTGGCGCTTCGGGAATGATCGGCTCTTTTTTGATTGATACGTTGATGGCTGCTAATGAACAACTAGACATCAAAATCAAAGTATATGCTATGGGCAGAAACCGTCAGAAGCTTGAAAAAAGGTTTGCCAGTTATCTTTCCTTAGATACTTTCGAAATTGTTGAAGGTGACGTCACAGAACCCTTACCAAAAGAAATTCAAGCTGACTATTTGATACACGGTGCAAGTAACACACATCCTAAGGCTTACGCAACTGATCCAATCGGTACGATCATGACTAATCTTGCAGGTACAGAGCAAGTATTGAAACATGCAGTAGCAACCCAGCCTGAGAGAGTACTATTTTTATCAACAGTAGAAATCTATGGCGAAAATCGAGGCGATATAGAAAAATTCACAGAAGATTACTGCGGGTATATCGATTGTAATACACTGAGAGCAGGCTACCCTGAAGGAAAAAGAGTCAGTGAATCATTATGCCAAGCCTATATCGCAAAACACGACCTCGACATCGTGATTCCAAGGCTTTGCCGTACGTTTGGTCCGACGATGCTTTTATCCGATACGAAAGCATCCTCACAATTTATTTTAAATGCAGTCGAACAAAAGGATATTGTTTTAAAAAGTGAAGGAAATCAGTATTTTTCGTATGTTTATGTTGGAGATGCTGTTTCTGCTATTCTTCATTTACTGCTTGAAGGAGAAAAAGGAGAGGCGTACAATGTTTCTTCAGAAAACTTTGATTTACGACTAAAAGAATTAGCACAACAGCTAGCTGATATCAGCGGCAAACAAGTAATTTTTGAATTGCCGGATGAGATTGAACAAAAAGGTTTTTCAAAAGCTAGTACAGCGATACTTGATAACAAGAAAATCAAAGAAAATGGTTGGTATCCAATATTTGAATTGAAAGAATCATTGATACACACAGTAGAATTAGTTAAAGGTGAGAAGCAAAATGTGTGAGATTAGTATTATCATGACGGTTTTTAATGTAGAAAAGTATTTAGCTAAAGCAATTGATTCTGTTTTGTTACAAACATTTGCTGACTTTGAGTTAATTCTTGTAGATGACGGATCCTCTGACCGTTCGGGGGAAATATGCGATGAATATCAACAAAGAGACAAGCGCATAAAAGTAATACATCAACCTAATAGTGGTGTCAGCTCAGCCAGAAATACAGGTTTAGAAAATGCACAAGGAAAATTTATCGGTTTTGTTGATAGTGATGATTATATTGAATCTGATATGTATGAATTTCTATATAATAACTTGATTGAAGAAAAAGCGGATTTATCTATCTGCGGAATCTACGATGTTTATGAAGGTAAAGAACCTCAGGCAAAGACACCTGGTCATTACGTATTAACAAAAAACGAAACTGTTAAAATGATATTGGAAGCAAAAGTGATATCTGTCCATCCGGTAAATAAATTATATAAAAAAGAATTATTTAATCATATAAGATATCCAATTGGAAAAATTACGGAAGATGGGGCAGTAATGTTCCATTTGTTAGAAAATGTAGAAAAAGTTGTCGTAGATATGACACCTAAATACTATTATTACCATAGAACGAATAGTATTACGACTTCTCCTTATTCCGAAAAAGATCTGAGTACAATAGAAGCTTGGGAAATGAATGAGAAGTATATTGCAACGAATTATCCTGAATATTCAGATATTGCACATACTAGAGTTTGTTGGGCATATTTCATTGTTTTAGATAAAATAATGATTAGCCATGCAGAGAAAAAAAGTACTGTTACGAAACAAATTGTTGATTTTTTAAGGAAAAACTATACTTTTATACTACGTAGTCCATATTTCACTAGAAACAGAAAAATAGCTGCAACTGTATTGCAGTTGAATGTGAGATTGTATAAGAAACTTGCAATTTTGGAAGATGAGAAATACAAAAGTAAAAATAGTTAGGTGAGTGTGTAAAAAATGGATTCTGTTAAGTTTCATAAATACTCAGAATATAGTAAAAAAGGGTTTATTTTAATATTTGGGATAGCACTGATTATTCGTATCATCAATTACTACAGTCTGATTCCCTCAAAATATGATACCTTGTTGTTTACACTGATTACGGTATGGGCAGCATTAATTACTGCAGTAGATATATTTACTAAGAATTTCAGCTTGAAAAAAGCAGATTACCTGCTTCTAGCTTTCATACTAGCCATACTATTATCCACATTTTTAAACGGTCCTTCCGGAATCGTCGATAATATCAAGTTAGTAATTTGGCAGTTTATTTATCTCTTTGTCGTTTTTCGTATAGGTAGGGAGGACCATTTCAAACAAATCATTCCTATGTTTGAAAAAATATTGCTTGCTTGTTGGAATCTCTTAGCTCTTATCTCTTTAGGAATGTTTGCGTTAAATTATTCCTACGTACAGGAGTTAGATAAATTCTATAATGGGTTTAGAGCAGGATTTGTCGAGAACCGTTTGTATGGTGTTTTTTCTGACCCTAATTTTGCCGGTGCAACTTCTGTAGCAGTTGTTTTTCTTGCTGTAAAGCTATTAATGACGAATAAAAACAAAATGGCAAAAATTTATAGCATAGTTACGATCCTTCTTCAATTTGCTTACATCATTTTATCTGGATCAAGAACAGCAGAGATTGCTTTGGTATTGTGTGCTTATTTTGCTATCTTCTTTATTGTCTATAACCGATTTGGGAAGACGATTGCTTCTAAATTGTTATTGGCAGTAATCTGTGGGGTTATTGGAACTGGAGCTGTTTTAGGAATTGCTGAAGCAGGGAAATATGCTGCCCCTAAATTGATCAATATAACAGCAAGATATGTTCCTAGAAAGTCTGAAAATCCAGATAAAGATCAGAATTCTATCAGTTTAAAACGGGATGATGTTGTAAATAAGGACGATGTGTCTAATAATCGTTTTGCTTTATGGAAAAGTTCGTTTGAGATTTTTCAAAGTAGTCCGCTTGTCGGGAGTTCACCTCGTAATTTGGTTAATTATGCTCAAAAAGAATTACCGAATACGTTCATTGCAACAAAAAAACAAACTTCCCATAATTTTATCTTCTATTTATTAGCAACAACAGGTCTGTTAGGGACTATACCGCTACTTGTATTTCTGGGAATTAAGATTTGGAATACATTGCGACAACTATTTATGCGTACTATAAAAGACTACGATTCGTATGTGTTAAATACCATGGCAGTACTTGCAATTTTGATTTCTGCTATGTTTTTAACAGAACTCGTTTTAGTAAATAAAATAGGAAGTTTTATTTTCTGGTTGTATTTAGGCGGAATTTCTGCATTTGAATACACTAAAGTAAAAGGTGAGTGAATAATGAAATGAAAAAACTAACGAATGAAGATATCCAGCGTATAAGCGTAGATATCTTAGTATATATTGACAAATTATGTAGAGAACACAATATTGATTATTCTATCTTTTACGGGAGTCTGATTGGTGTTGAACGACATAAGGGGTATATTCCGTGGGATGATGATTTAGACATCGTCTTAACAAGGCCCAACTATGAACGACTACTTGAGTTGCTCAAAAAACAAGAAGACTATCTTCTTTTAAGTCCGGAAAATACTGAGAATTATCGTTATGCGTTTGCCAAATTAGTTGATAAGCATACAAAAGCGGTAAGCAAGCAATATTATAATAGTGAGGATGAAAATCTTGGCGTTTATGTCGATATTTTCCCTATTGATGGGTTCCCAACAGATTTGAATGAACGTAAAAAATTTGGTGAACTTTGCGAATTATATCGAGCGAATATGGTTTTTTCTTTGAATCACTCTTATGCTATTTCACGTTCTTGGCTGAAAGCTAAAGCTAAAAGAATTTTATACTATCCAAAATATCGTAAATTACTTCGCCAAGGGGATTATAACTACTGGAAAAATAAATATGAATCTCTAGTAACAAAATATCCGTTTGAAGAAGCAGAATTCTGTGGATATATGGAATTCATCAACATCTATTGGGGTGTTTTTCCAACTGACTGGTTCAAAGAATATGAAGATGTAGAATTTGAAGGACATACTTTTATGGCTATTAAAGAAAGAGATAAATTCTTAACTCTTAGATATGATAACTATATGGAATTACCGCCTGAAGAAGAAAGAGTCACACATCATCCATACGATTTTTATTTTAAGGATTAAGAAGATGAATACGAGGTTTATATAATGAATGAAAAATTAACAACTTCTGTGGTAATGGCTACTTATAATGGTGAAAAGTACATCATAGAGCAATTAAAATCACTTCGTGACCAGACGAAATTAATTGATGAAGTTTTGATTTATGATGATGGCTCTCAAGACAAAACAGCAGATTTAATCCGGAAGTTTATTGAAAAAAATAAGCTGGACAACTGGATATTTAAAGTAAATGAGAAAAATCGCGGATGGCGAGATAACTTCATGGAACTTCTTTCTGCAGCTACCAAGGAAATTATATTTACTTGTGATCAAGATGATATATGGTTACCCGATAAAATCGAAAAAATGTGCGCACCATTTGAGAAAAATAAAAATATCTCAGTTTTGGTTTCTGATTATACAGAAATAATTGAAGAGACAGGTAGTTCTGCTAAATTAAGAAAACTTAAGACTATCGACGAAGATGGTGCATCAAAAGTAGTCTTTCGCTCAGAAAATATTTTATTGAAAAGACCAGGGTGTGTATTTGCCGTAAAAAAAGAATTTGTTCCAAAAGTACAAGAATACTATACCATAGCCGAAAAATCAGCTCATGATTTAGCAATGTGGGGTGCAGCTTTGATTTTTGATCAATTATACTATTTGCCCATACCTACAATTAAATTTAGAAGACATGGGGATAGTTCATTTCAAAAAGAAGTATCTACTGCAAGAAAACAAAATGGAATCTATGATGGTAGGATTAATACATTAAAAAGATTCAATGTTCGTCTAGATTCAGCAAAAATGTTTATGAAGAAGCAGGAATCTATTGAAAATATAGAACAAAAAGAAATGATTATAGATAAGATGAAGAAAGAAAATCTAATGCGAATCAATATTTTAACAAAGAAAAAATTGAGTTCTGTTTTCGCAAATGCATTTCGCTATAAAAATAAATTTAATTATGCTGCTGATTTATACCACGTCTTAAAATTGAATAAAAGTAAGAGGTCATGAGTATGAATGAAAAAGCAAAATCAGTAGTAAAAAATTTATATTATACAGTAGCCGCAAATTTTGCTACATTAGGTATCTCAATCCTACTAAATTTATTCGTGCCAAAATTATTAGGAGTAACTGAGTATAGTTATTGGCAACTATATGTATTTTATTCTTCGTACGTAGGCTTTTTGCATTTTGGATGGATTGACGGTATTTACTTAAAAATAGGCGGGGAAGAGTATAAAGATATCGATAAACGTTCATTAGGTTCGCAATTTTGGTATCTAACGATTTTTGAGTTCTTTGTTTCAATAGCTATAGTTGTTTGGGCTTATTTCTTTATGCCAAACAGTTCCCAATCACTCATTTTAATATTGACAGCTGTCGTTTCAGTGATTACGATTGTTAAAACTTTTATTCTGTATATTTTCCAATCGACGAATCGAATAAAAGAATATGCGCAGCTTTCTCGGAATGATCGATATCTTTATGTCTTATTTATTGCTATTTACTTTGCTTTAGGCGGCAGAGATTTTTATTGGCTGATTATTATGGATATTGCTTCTAAATTAATCGTGACGCTTTGGGGAATGACTCGAGTCAAAGATATGTTGCAAGTCAATATGATGGGTCTAAAAGAACTTGTCCCTGAAATTTTTGATAATATCAACATCGGTAGTAAGTTAATGTTAAGTAGTATTGCTAGCATGCTCATTATTGGAACTATTCGGTTCTTTGTTCAACAACGATGGTCAATCGAAACTTTCGGTAAACTGTCCTTTACGCTGAGTATTTCAAATATGTTCCTAACATTTGTTAATGCAGTAGGAATTGTTATGTTTCCATTACTAAGAAGGACAAATCAGCAAAGGCTACCTGAATTATTTCGTGTTTTACGTGATCTATTTGTTCCATTAACATACGGTTTGCTGTTATTTTACGTTCCAGCAAAAATCGTTTTGACCATGTGGCTACCCGAATATAGGGAAAGTCTGAATTTTATGGGAATCTTGTTTCCGATCGTTATTTATGAAGGAAGAATGTCTTTACTTATTAATACGTATTTAAAGACTTTGCGTAAAGAAAAAACGATATTAATGGTCAACGTGATGACGCTATCCTTTTCGTTAGTGGCTTCATTAGTCATTATATTTGTGATAGGTAACTTGAATTTGGCAGTAGGCTTGATATTGTTGAGTTTAGCGTTTCGCTGTAATTTAGCAGAATATTTTCTTTGTCGTGGAATGAAATTACCTGTTGGATACAGACAGTTGGTAGAAACGATTCTAACGATTGCTTTTATTTTTAGTAACATCTGGTTTGGCGGTGACTTTATTAGTCTAGGTATCTATAGCTTGATTTATGTGATTTATTTGCTATATGTACATCGCAGCTTCCTTGCGAGCTTTGGCGAATTTCGCTTGTTATTAAAAGAACGTTAAGCTATATTGAAATATAAAATAATGCAGAGTAGGTTCGGCTAGAATTTACTCTGCTGTTTTTATATTTTTGAAGCGATTAATTTGTAAAATTCGGCTATCAGTCCATTTAGACTGTGTATTCTTTATATAGTTTTTCCTGGCTAAAAATGGTAAACTAACTGTATTAAGTATGAGAATGCATAATTGGAGTGAAACTTGTGGATACTATATTGATTACTGGCGGAGCTGGTTTTATCGGTTCAACGCTAGCAAATTATTTGGGAAAAGAAAACAAAATCGTAGTAGTCGACGATTTATCAATGGGAAAAAAAGAAAACTTGGATATGGAGAAACAAGTGACTTTCATTGAGGGGGATGTATCAGATCCTCAATTGATGGAAAGAATCATGAAAGAATATCAGTTTGCCTATATTTTTCATCTAGCTGCTGTAGCTAGTGTGGCAGATTCTGTAGAACGGCCTGTAGAAACACATCGTGTAAATTTTGACAGTGCGCTATTATTGCTTGAATTAGCACGAAAATATCAATCTAATTTAAAACGATTAGTATTTAGTTCATCAGCTGCAGTTTATGGTGATGAACCAACACTGCCAAAAAAAGAAGAATCAGTCATCCGTCCATTAACACCATATGCTATCGATAAATTTGCAGCAGAACAATATGTTTTGGATTACTGTCATTTATATGATGTTCCAACAAGTGCTGTCCGATTTTTTAACGTTTATGGCCCAAATCAAAATCCGAACTCTCCATATAGCGGAGTCATTTCGATTCTAGTGGATCGTTACAAAAAACAATTGGCAGGAGAAAAAGCGGAATTTACTTTATTTGGCGATGGGAGTCAGTCTAGAGACTTTGTTTATATAGAAGATGTTATACAAGCACTTTTACTTGTTGCCAAGGAAGAAAAAGCTTTAGGACAGCAATTCAATGTCGGTACAGGAAAAAGCACTACGCTACTTGAATTGATCCATTCAATTGATCAAATCTTAGGAACAGAGCTAGCGCTTAAATATGAAGCGGAGCGTTCAGGGGATATTCGTGATTCCTTAGCGGATATTTCAAAAATTCGTTCTTTAGGCTATCAGCCTAAATTTGATATATTGAGCGGAATGGAACGGTATTTAAAGTCAGAAATCAACTAAAACAAAAACCAGCAAGATGCTGGTTTTTTTGTTTCGACTTAGCTTTTTAAATTAACACCTTCCATCAGTTCATAAATCTGATTTCTTAAATCAGTGGCCGGCAATTTGATGTTTTTATCTGATTGGATATTACTTTCCATAATGATGGCATCTTTAGTGTCTTTTTTCATCGCCACTACTGCATGGAATCGATTGATATTCCCCTGAGCAAGGATATAATCGTTTCCACTGTAAACACCGCCGCTGTAAGGATGTTTATCACCATTATTTTGCCACAATGAGAAAAGTAGTTCTTTTGGTATGATACCGCCAGAAAGAACACTGGTAAAGAATTTGTTCAAGTCATAAACAGACATACTTATGTTTCCTGTACCTAATTCATTTCGGATGTCGGTTTCAGGCTCGATCAATGCTTTTGAATAATCGTCAGTTGCAGACATCTGGTAAGATACAGCATGTTGAGGCGAATTTTTTACATTGTCATAAAAATCTGTATGTTCTAGATGGAGAGGACGAATGATTTCTTTTTTTAGAAGAGTTTCATAAGGCTGATTCGTTAGTTTGATCAATATCCCTGTAAGCAATGTATAATTCAATGGTTCATAATGATACGTATCATAATCAGTAAGTTTCAAATGATGAAGGGCGAACTGAATGATTTCACTATCCGACATAGGTTTGTCGGGAGAAGCAGTTCGATGAAGACCAGAGCGCATATAAAGCATATTTTTGATTGTGATTTGCTGACTTCCAGGAATCTGAGGATAAAATTCTGCTAACTTTGTGTCAAAAGTTAACTTACCAGCTTGGATTTGTTTTAGTATCAGTAAAGCAGTCATTGCTTTTTGAATCGAACCGATTTGATAGTAAATAGAAGGTGAATTCGATTCTTTTACGCGCAGATTTGCATATCCATATCCTTTTTCTAATAGTACGCGATTATTTTTGCGAACATAAATCGAACCGATATAATCTGATTTTTGTAGTAATTGATCAATTTTGCTAGCAAGCCTCTGCTCATCGGGCGTTAAATTGGAAGTAAGTTGTGTTGGCTCCGCTTTATAAGTTTGGGACTGAGGTATTTTTGTTAATTGACCTCCTATAATGATGCCTGTTGAAAAGAAGCTGACAGACAATAATAAAATTACAAGAAAAGAAATAGAAATTTTTTGTTTTTTTCGATGTTTTCCTTTTGACATGTTAATTCCTTTCTATCCATTTTTAACTATTTTTCATTGTAATCCTCAAAAAGAGTATTTGCCACTTACAATTTTGACATAATATTTGGTAAAATAATTCACGGCAGTAGAAATTTCATGTATAATAAACAGAGTTACGAAGATGATAGTAAGGAGGAGTTGTTTTGTCAGGAAACAAACAACACCCAAGTAAAGATAAAAAAGAAGCCAGTAAGGCAGCTACAGCAGATATAATCGACAAGCGGAGAAATCTGCGTAAAAAAGAAGATAAGATTGTGAGGAAGATCATTTTAGTGATTGCTCTTACATTATTAATTATTGGCGGATTTCTTGGATTTACCGTGTATCGTTATGTAGATAGCGGGTTGAAGCCTTTAGATAAATCAGATGACCAATTAGTCCAAGTGGAGATCCCGAGTGGCTCTTCTAACAAGCAGATTGGTGAGATTTTGGAGAAGGACAATATTATTAAAAGCGGGATTGTTTTCAATTATTATACAAAATTTAAAAATTTAACTGGCTTTCAAGCTGGCTATTATCAGTTAGCGCCTAATATGACTCTTGACGAGATTGGCAAACAGCTGCAAGAAGGCGGCACTTCTGAGCCAACAAAAGTTGCAGATGGGAAAATTGCCATTCCAGAAGGGTACGATATCGATCAGATTGCTGAACGGGTAGCGAAGGTAACTGGTAAAGACAAGAAAGAATTTTTAGATTTAGTGAATGATGAGACTTTCTTTAACGAGTTGCACCAAAAATTCCCAGAACTGTTGGAAAGTGCATCTAAAGCTGAGAACACAAAATACCGTTTGGAAGGTTACTTATTCCCAGCCACATATGATTATTACACGAGTACTTCGCTTAAGGATCTAGTGATTGAAATGGTGAACAAGACGAATACGGTCATGCAAAACTATTATTCAGCTATCAAGCAGAAAAATTTGACTGTACAAGAAGTTTTAACTCTAGCTTCTCTAGTTGAAAAAGAAGGCGTAAAAGAAAACGATCGTAAAAACATTGCACAAGTCTTCTTTAACCGAATCAAAGCAAATATGCCACTTCAGTCAGATATCTCTGTTTTATACGCATTAGGTGAACACAAAGAATTAGTGACGTATGAAGATACAGCTGTAGATTCACCATATAATTTGTATACCAATACCGGCTATGGACCTGGACCTTTTGACAATCCAAGCGAAGAGGCTATCAAGGCAGTATTAGAACCAGCAGAAAATGACTATTATTATTTCGTAGCAGATACGAGCACTGGAAATGTTTATTTCGCTAAAACTTATGAAGAACATATGGAATTAGTGGAAAAATATGTAAATAATTCTTAGAAAAACAGGCTCTAGACATTGATCATTTTTAGAAAAACATTTACATTTGAAGAAAAGCGTGGTAATCTTTTTTGGACTATATTCCTCAAAAGATTACCTTTTGCGGTATTTTATCGAAAAAAGGAGACGTTACACATGGTAGAGAAAGTTTATCCAATGACTCTAGAAGGTAAAGAAAAATTAGAAAAAGAATTAGAAGAACTAAAAACAGTCAAACGCGGGGAAATCATTGAACGAATCAAAATTGCCCGCGGTTTCGGAGATCTTTCCGAAAACTCTGAATATGAATCAGCGAAAGATGAACAAGCATTTGTTGAAGGAAGAATCACAACAATTGAAAATATGATTCGTTTTGCTCAAATCATCGATAACGACGGTGTAGATGCAGATGAGGTATCAATTGGTAAAACAGTTACATTCATCGAACTACCAGATGGAGAAGAAGAAGAGTACACGATTGTCGGAAGTGCTGAAGCAGATCCGTTTTCTGGCAAAATTTCCAATGATTCTCCTATTGCGCAAGCATTGATTGGCAAACGTAAAAATGATGAAGTAACTATTGCTACTCCAGGTGGCGATATGTTAGTTAAAATCGTCAAAGTAGAACAAGCGTAGTCTGACTGAAAGATCTAGAGAGTTCATCTTACTGATGATACACTCTAGATCTTTTTCTCTTTGTATATTTCAGATTTCAACAAACGATCTTACATCTAAAGTCCTATAGCCAACAGTTAAAAAAATAGGTATGATGAAATGAGAATGTGTCAGGAGGGAGAAAGAGCGATGAATAGTTCTTGGCGTTTTTTTGTGGTAGTTGAAGCACTACTGCTGTTATTTGCTGTTTGGCAAATCGTAAACAATACTGGACTTTTGCTTTTAGTGATATTCGGTATTTTCAATATATATCTAGCTATGCGCAAACATCCTCGTACTAAATTTCAAAATTTTCAATTGATATTAGGAAGTTTGGTCATTTTTTTTAGCTTAGTCAACAGTCCTGCTTTATGGATGATGGCTGTATTTGCCGTTTTATTTATTGGACTAAAAGGTGTAGAGATTTCAGGAATAGATTTAACCAAAAATGCTTTTTGGCGAAAGAAACAGATCATGATGGTCCAAACAGAGCAATTAAAAACACATAATAATGAGCGGAAAAGACAGCAATTATTCGGTACCCAACGTATTGGAAACGACGTCTATGAATGGGACGATATCAACATCGCCGTCATTTCTGGTGATACTATCATAGATTTGGGCAATACGCTTTTGCCAAAAGATGATAATATTGTGATTGTAAGAAAAGGGATAGGCAGAACACGGATCTTAGTACCTTTGGGCGTAGCCATCCGATTAGAGCATGCGACATTAGTAGGAAATGTCTTGTTTGAAGAAGAGCAATTTTCTTTGAAAAATGAACAAATCAAAATCTACAGCAGTGATTATGATGAAAACCCTCGTAGACTGAAGATTATTACTAATACCTTGATTGGAGATATCGAGGTGATACGAATATGATGGGAAAAATATCCAGAGCGATGCTAGCTGTTTATTCGGGGATTGCGGCTTTCCTTATTATTCTATTTTCACTTTTCACTTATTTTTATGCCAGTAATCAAAGTCATTGGTGGGGAGAATTACTGCGTGCACGTTTATTATATGTTCCGCTTATCTTCCATTTGTTAGCTATTTCCTTAGGTGTAGGATTAATCGTCTTTCTATTATTATCACTTATTCAAAAGACAAAATACGGGAAAATCGAAGAAAAGCTGCGTGCACTCTCTTCTGGCAATTATGAATCCAAATTGTTGCTTCTTCCGATCCCAAGTGCATCGGACGATTTATACATCAAAGATATTGATAAGGAAATCACTAAAATAAAAGAAAAAATGATTGAAGTATCTAGTGAATTACAAATTGTAACGAGCCGTCCCCAATATGTAGATGGACAAACCAAAGAAGAAATTTTAGAATTAGAAAGACATCGATTAGCCCGTGAGCTGCATGATTCAGTTTCGCAACAATTATTTGCAGCAATGATGATGATGTCGGCATTGACGGAGCAAGCAGAAAAAAGCGAGACACCAGAAATGTTCCGCAAGCAGTTGAAAATGGTAGCAGAGATCATCAACGCTTCCCAGTCTGAGATGCGTGCGCTGCTTCTTCATCTGCGTCCAGTCAATTTAGAAGAGAAAAGTTTAAAGCAAGGTATCGAGCAGTTATTGAAGGAATTGCAAAATAAAATCCAGATTTCGCTGAAATGGGATGTAGAAGATGTAAAACTATCTAGTTCCATTGAGGATCACTTGTTCCGAATCGTTCAAGAATTGTTATCAAATACATTAAGACATGCCAAAGCCAATGAATTAGAGGTATATTTGCATAAAATAGACAATAATCTTTTATTGCGTATTATTGACGACGGAACAGGGTTTAATATGAATGAAACGAAAACGGGAAGTTATGGATTGAACAATATCAAAGAACGAGTAGCTGGTATTGGTGGAACAGTAAAAATCATTAGTTTTAAAGGGCAAGGTACAAGTGTAGAAATCAAGGTCCCTTTGATGAAGGAGGCATAGATAAGGATGATAAAAGTTTTATTAGTAGATGACCATGAAATGGTGCGCTTAGGCGTCTCTTCTTATTTATCTATTCAAGAAGACATTGAAGTAATTGGAGAAGCTGAAAATGGACGACAAGGCTATGAGAAGGCGATGACACTTCGACCGGACGTCATTTTAATGGACTTAGTCATGGAAGAAATGGATGGTATCGAATCAACAAAAGCAATCTTAAAAGATTGGCCAGAAGCTAAAATCATTATCGTAACCAGTTTTATTGATGACGAAAAAGTTTATCCTGCCATTGAAGCAGGTGCAGCAGGGTATTTGTTGAAGACTTCTACCGCACATGAAATTGCTGATGCTATAAGGGCAACGCAACGCGGCGAGCGAGTATTAGAACCAGAAGTGACAACAAAAATGATGGAAAAAATGAGTCGGCGAAATGAGCCTGTATTACATGAAGAACTAACGAATCGGGAAAATGAAATTTTAATGCTGATTTCTGAAGGGAAAAGTAATCAGGAAATAGCGGACGAATTGTTCATTACACTGAAAACAGTAAAAACACATGTTTCCAATATATTGGCTAAGCTAGAAGTGGAAGACCGTACACAAGCCGCTATCTATGCATTCAAACATGGTTTGGTGAAATAATGATTTTTTGAGGGAAAGATTTAGCTAATCTACCCTCTTTTTTTACATAAAATAAAGGATTCATCCTGTTTTTAATCTCTTTTTCTGTTCACCAACTGTTCATTTTTCTTTTTTTATAGTTTAATAGTAATAGGAGAAATTTTTATCCGAAAAGCGAAAGAACATGGGAGGAAATTATGAAGAAAAAGTGGATAGGACTATTCTTAAGCCTGTTGTTATTGACAGGATCAGTTGCGCCAAATGCTTATGCTGTTACTCAAAGCAGCACTTCTGATGAGCTAAAAACGGAACATACAACAGAGACTTCCACACAACCAATGAGTGAGTCGACGACCCATGAAAGTACAGACGACTCCTTGCCACAGGACTCAGCTAAGGAAGAAGATTCAGGAGAATATTCAGAAAATAATGAAATAACAGAAAAAATAGAAATCAATAAAAGTAATTTTCCTGATGATCATTTTCGAAATTGGTTGTTGGAAATGATTGATACAGATAAAGATGGTTACTTATCAAATGAATTATTGGAAGTAACACAGTTAAACTTGGAAGGGTTACAGATACAGACACTAGAGGGAGTCAATTTCTTTAAAAATTTAACGAAGATCGAAGTACAAAACAATGAGCTGAAAGAATTAGATGTACACGAATTAAAGAAATTAGCGTATTTAGATGTTTCATCTAACCAACTTTCAAAAATTGATCTTTCCCAAAATAGCGAATTAACGTATTTTAAGGGAGAAAATCAAACGGTTACAAGTATTGCAAACAAAATGGATAATAAATGGGAAATAAATGATGACACGCTGAAACCAGAGAAAGAACAAACGACTTTAGAAACAGAGAAATGGCAGTATGATGGGAGTCACTTTTATTCAAGCGAACAGACTCCATTAAGCTATATTTATGAAGTAGATTTTTCAGACGACGCAGTATTAGAAGAAGCAGCAGAAAAAACATTGACAGTAAAAGTGACGGTCGAATATATGGAACCAGAACAAAAAGAGGCTGATTCTATCGTACCTGATTCATCATCTATAGTATTGAAGAAAGGAGAAACAAAACAACTTGCGTACACGAGTGTCCCCGATGGAAGTATCATATCGGATCCGTTATGGGAATCTTCTGACCCATCAGTAATAGAAGTAGATGAGAACGGTAAAGTAACAGCAAAAGAAGCTGGGGAAGCTAAGGTAGAGTTGAAGAACGCTGAAAAAGTCCTCGGTGAATTCACGGTCATTGTAGAAGCTGAAAAAAATGAATCTCAGACAAAAGAAACAGCACAAACTTCTGACGAAACCACAGATCGTTCACCAATTTATAGACGAAGTGCGTTAGCTGCGACTCCTACGATCACCTATCAAACACATGTCAAAAATATTGGCTGGCAGGAAAATCAAACGAATGGAGCGACTGCTGGAACCACGGGAAGAAATTTATGGATTGAAGCGATTAAACTATCTACTTCTGGTACAGGTGTTACTGGAGATATCGAGTATAGTAGTCACATTAAAAATATAGGTTGGCAAGACTATGTGAAGAACGGAGAAACTTCGGGAACAACTGGAAGAGTCTTGCAAATGGAAGCAATAAAAATTCGGTTAACTGGACAGCTAGCTCAGACATATGATGTTTATTACCGTGTTCATTCAGCAAATTTTGGCTGGTTAGGATGGGCAAAAAATGGTGAAAATGCCGGTACAGCAGGATATGTATATCAAATGGAAGCAATCCAAGTGCAACTTGTCAGAAAAGAGGCTACTGGACCAGTTACAGGCAATGCTTTTATTGAAAAAGGGAAAAATAACCCAGTGATTTCCTACCAGTCTTTTGTTAAAGATCAAGGCTGGCAGGAAAATCAAACAAATGGAGCAACATCTGGAACGACTGGACAGAATTTATGGATCGAAGCAATGAGAATGCAAATTTCAGATACAACACTAACTGGGGATATTGAATACAGTGCGCATGTTAAAAATATTGGCTGGCAAAATTATGTCAAAAATAATGAGATTGCAGGGACCACGGATCGATATGCTCAAATTGAAGCGATGAGAGTACGATTAACAGGACAGTTGAGTCAATATTATAATGTCTATTATCGTGTCCACTCGGCGAATTTTGGCTGGTTAGGATGGGCAAGAAATGGGGAGAATGCAGGAACTGCGGGATTTGTTTATCAAGTTGAAGCTGTTGAAGTCCAATTAGTACCGAAAGGACAAGCAGCTCCGGGTACAGGAACGGCTTTTTACGATAAAAATACTTTACAAAATCCAACCATAAACTACCAAGCACATTTACGAAATATTGGCTGGCAATCTGTTCAAAGCAATGGAAACAATGCGGGGCTGACAGGGCAAAGCGCTAGGATAGAAGCTTTAAGAATCAATGTAGCAAACACGCCACTTCCTGGTGCAGTGGAGTATACAAGTCATGTACAAAATATAGGTTGGCAAAATTATAGTAGAAATAACGAGATTTCGGGAACAACTGGAAGAGCTCTTCATACAGAGGCAGTTCGAATACGTTTGACTGGACAATTAAATCGTTTCTATGACATTTATTACCGAGTCCATTCAGCACGTCTTGGCTGGTTAGATTGGGCAAAAAATGATCAATATGCTGGAACATCTAGATTGAATTTGCCAATGGAAGCAATCCAAGTCGTAATTGTCAAAAAAGGTGCAGCAGCCCCTGGACCAACGACGAATCCTTATCAGACATCTATTAACCATCTATTTGTGATGGGACATGGAGTCAATGATCCTGGTGCTTCTTATAATGGTGTCAATGAGCGTGATTTTACTAGAGGAGAATTGATGCCTCATTTACAAAGATGGGCTGCTCGTTTAACGAGGAATCGGATCACTTTTTATAATACAGCTGCAGATATGTATCAAGATTCTCAACGTATGCAAGGTGCATATACGATTAGCAGTTCATTTTCTTCTGTATCAGAATTTCATTTAGACAGTGGCGTCATTGGGGTTAGCACGGGCGGTCATGTAATCGCTCATCGTAATGGGAACTCATTGACTGCACAAAATTATGCAATCGCCAACGTCATACGAAATTATGTAGGTCTTTGGGGATCGGTACAAAACACAGGAGGGATCAATCTGCGAGCTGACTTACTAAACATGAATGTATTGCAATCAAGAGGGATACCTTACCGTTTAGCTGAGTTAGGCTTCATAACGAATACAAATGATGTAGCAAATATCCGAAATAATATCGATATGATCGCCAAAGGAATTGTAGAGAGTGTGACTGGCGAAAATTTATAGTGAAACAAACTATACAAGAAAGATAGTGGGGAAAGTTTGGGACTGTGACAAAAGTCGTGTCGCAGTCCCTTTTTCTGAATAAACAGTATTCAAGAGACTGCTATCGGTAATAAGGCACGATTTTGTCGTCGCTCAAGGTTGAACGTCTCTTTTACAACCTCTTTTTCCGCAAAAGAATGCTTGCTTTTGTTTTTGTAAAGGCTTTGTTATACTGAGAAAAGAAGATACTAAAGGAGGAAAACGGTGAAACAAAATTTTGCAATTGTAGGTCTTGGACGATTTGGCGGAAGTATCTGCCGAACACTGATCGAAACTGGTCAAGAAGTACTGGCTATTGATAGTAATGAAGATCGGGTCAATGAATATATGAATATAGCCACTCATGCTGTTGTGGCAAATGCACAGGATGAAATGACACTTCGATCATTAGGCATAAGAAATTTCGATCATGTAATTGTCGCTATTGGAGAAGATATTCAAGCCAGTATCTTAGTTACTCTGATGGTAAAGGAAATGGGCGTACCAAATATTTTAGCAAAAGCCCAAAATGAGTATCATGCCAGAGTACTTGAAAAGATCGGAGCTGATCGCGTCGTCCATCCCGAGCGAGACATGGGAATAAGGATTGCGCACAATTTAGTATCAAAGAATATTTTAGATTACCTAGAGTTGTCAGATAAATATTCTTTAGCAGAAATCCGAGTATCCAATCCTAGATTTTTCAATAAAACATTATCTGAATTAAATTTTAGACAACGTTTTGACTTAACAGTAGTTGCAATTCGCAGAGTAGATCAAACGGTGATCGCTTCACCTGCAGCAGATGAATACGTTCGTGAAAACGATAATCTGCTAGTGATTGGTGAGACAGGCGATGTGGATATTTTAGACGATAAGATGAATCAATAGAAAGCAGGTTGTTAGGATGGAATTAACAGTAACGCCAAAAGCACAAAAATGGTTTGAATCAGAAATCGATCTGCCAGAAACTTACGGAATACGTTTTTTTGGAAAAGTCTACGGCAAAACAGAAGTTCATGATGGTTTTTCGATTGGGATGTCAGTGGAACAGCCTGAACATCCTGTCAAGAAAGTGGAAATAGATGGGACACTGTTTTTTATTGAGGATGCAGATGAATGGTTTTTTAAAGGATATGATTTACTTGTAGATTATGATCCAAAACTAGAAGAACCAACCTATCACTTTAAAAAACAATAGAAGCAAGAGGGTGTGACAAGTTGTCACACCCTCTTGCTTAAAATAGGCTGATTCAGCTATCAATATCCTGCAGACAATTTGACTTGATTGGTTTGAAGGTCATGAGTAGCAAGGTAGCTTTTTAGATTAGTTAAAAAAATAGACATTAATTTCTTTTGAAAATCAGGTGTCAAACCTGCAATATGGGACGTGATCAGTACATTGTCCATTTTCCAAAGAGGATGATTTTGTGGTAGAGGCTCCTCCTCAAAAACGTCTAATGCTGCAAAGGAAAGTTGCTGCTTGTTTAATGCTTGTATCAAATCTTGCGTTTTAACAGAAGCGCCACGACCGACATTGATAAATACAGCTTTTGAATCAAAGTGTTCAAATAGGTGTTGATCAAAGAGTCCAGTTGTTTCCTCCGTTAGAGGTAAGATATTGACGACGAAATCTACTTCAGGAAGAACTTCCTGAAGTTGCTTTAAAGAAAAAGTTTTTTCCATTCCTTCTGCTGGATGACCGGATGTATTGATTCCATAGCAAATCATATCCAATGCTTTGACTTTCTTTGCAATCATTTTTCCAATATGGCCAGTTCCAATGATTAATATTTTTTTCCCTTGGATAGGTTGGTAATGGATTGAGGAACCTAACCATTTCATTTCACTCTGTGCCCTTTGTGCTTGGAAAAGACCGCGAGAATAACCTAGAATGATTCCTAATACGTGCTCGGTGATCGATTCACTGTGGATACCACTTCCATTTGAAAGTAAGATATGTTTTTTTGAAAATGCTTCAAGTGGGAGTTGATCAACTCCCGCTGAGATAGACTGTACCCATTTCAAGTTAGAAGAGGCTAATAGTTTTTCTTGATAGTTTGAGTTCCAACCCAAACTGATTTCTACATTTGGTAGATCTTCTGGTTGTAATTCTGTCTTGAAGACATAACCAGGCGCTATAGTATGGATTTCTTCGATAAATTCGTCACGAAATGGACGATCTGCGTAAATGATTCTTTCTGACATAGTTGATTACCCGCCTTTCTTTACTTTAAGTGTAGCGCATATAAGAAGAACTTTGAAGTGCCATGCTTTTTTAGAAATTAATATTGTATAAATAAAAAAGAGTTGTGACAAAAGATGTGTCACAACTCTTTTTCCGAATAAACGGTGTTCCAGAAGTAGCTTCTGCCACAACCTCTAAAAGAGTTTATTGAAGTTGAAATAATAAGTTGTCTGTATTTCTAACTGATCGATATTTTTGACCATCCTTTGACAGCTTGAGCAAAAATAAAGATACCTGCAAAAGCAATAAATGCACTAGTGTCAAAAGAAGGGAGAAAGATCATCAAGAGTGTTGCAATGATAGTCGGTAACGAGATTGAATAAATCAATGTCTTCAAGCAATCAAGGAAAGTAGCTTTTGTTAGTCGAAAGCGTGCATAGAGAAAAGCAGCGATATTGGCAAATAGTAAAGTGATCAGCAGATTCAAGAAACTAGGATAAATCGAAAATAGAAAGGTCAGGGCTTTTACCCAAATCGGTATAGATGCTTCACTTAAGAAGGATCGAAGCTGCTTACCTGTTAAATTTTTTAAAGATTCATTGGTGTAGGGAAGTTCTAACTGATTATTATTCAATAAAGCAGAGGTAGTGCCTGTATTGGGAAGAGCAATGATAAGTTTGTCTTTTAACATCCCGACACTAACGAAATTTCCCATCAAATCAGTAGAGATGTCTTGTTCTGTACGTTTTCCCTCTGGATCAAATGTAAAGATAATGGAGTTTGTTTGGTAAATGAAACCTTCTTTTTCTTTTGTTTGAAGCTGTCCGCTTTGGACTGTAAAATCAGGAATGCGGGTAGCAATCTTTTGTCCATCCAATTGAATGTTATTTAAGACTTGAAAAACTTGAAAAGAGATTGGCAGAGCCATAATTACACTCAAAACCAGAAGATAGACAATAGCTTTCCAAAATGGAACGTTTCTCGCCTCCTTAAGGTCTTTGAATCGTATAAAGGAACTGATAATTAATTGTTTTGTTGTCATAAGTACTCCTCATCTAGTAGTGTCATCACTTGCAATTCTAGCGAAGTATCAAGTGAAATACAAGTGCTTTAAGGAAACATCTGAATGATTGGTGAAATATCAAAAAAATGTTATTCTTGATTTAAGATTATCCAATACAAATAAAATGGAGGAATGAATCGTGCATACACAGCCACAGAGATCATCAAAAAAGCTATTTGGGGTAGTGGTGCTGAATGCGGTGATCACTTTATCAGAATTTATTGGAGGGGTTGCGTCGGGAAGTTTGTCTCTTGTTTCAGATGCTTTTCATAACCTTAGTGATACATTAGCAATCATTTTTTCTTATGGAGCACAAAAAATGGCCCAAAAAGAAGCAAATGAAAAGCATACGTACGGTTACCAGCGTTTAGAAATATTGAGTGCGTTCATCAACTCATTCATACTGATCATATTATCTTTGTTCTTAGCTGTTGAAGCATTCAAACGGTTCAATTCCCCAGAAAAGATAAATAGTCATTTGATGCTGATAGTAGCAGTTATCGGATTGCTCGCGAATTTGTTTTCGACGTTATTGTTGAGACAAGAAGCAGACGAAAGTTTGAATATAAAATCTAGTTATCTGCATTTGTTAAGCGATACACTGTCTTCGATAAGTGTGATTATCGGAGCAGTTTTGATTCGATTTTTCGGTATCTATTGGATTGATCCAGTTATTACATTGATCATTTCGATATATATATTGTTAGAAGCGATAATAGTGATTAAAAAAGCTGCGGCTATTTTGATACAAAGTGCGCCTACAATCGACTATGAAAAAATGGAGCAAGAAATCAAAGCAATCGAAGGGGTAAAAGATGTTCATCATGTCCATATTTGGCAGTATAGCGAAAAGATTATTATTTTCGACGGACATATTGATTTTGAAGATCAGCTGCTAAGCGAGATTGAAAAGGCTTATCCGCGTATAACTTCTTTATTAAAATTAAAGTATGGGATTACACATGTAACGATCCAAGCAGAGACACATGTAAAAGACCAAAAAAAATTAATTTTTTTAAATAAAGATGAAAGTTACTGAAAAATAGAGTATGATAAATAAGAATTTCTAATAAGGTAGGTTGGCTCATGAAGCAGTATCGACAAATAAAAGGATATTTAGAAGCAAAGGGATATTGGGAGATACTGGTTTATCTCTTTTTTGGTGGTTTGGCTACGATTGTGAACTTTGTTAGTTTTGCCCTCGCACGCCAATATTTTGATTTAAGTATGGCTCTGTCCAATTCTATTTCATGGTTTTGTTCTGTATTGTTTGCTTTTGTGACGAACAAACTTTGGGTATTCCATTCAAAATCACCGAATTTTACACATGCGCTTATTGAATGTGGTAAGTTCTTCTTTTACCGCATCCTTTCTTACGGGTTGGACATGGGAGCAATGGTGTTATTAATCAATGTCATGAACAGCAATGAATATGTGGCAAAAATTATCACTCAAATTATTGTTATCCTAGCTAATTACATTTTCAGCAAGTTGTTCATTTTCAAAGAAACTGAGGTTTTTGAAGAAGAAGTAGGCCAAGGAGAAAAAGACGACTAGGCATAACTATTGAAGAATTTCCTTCTCTTTGTTACTCTTTGTAATGTAGACATTATAAAGAAAACATTGAGGAGGAATTTTTTTATGACTTACACATTACCAGATTTACCTTATGCATATGACGCATTGGAACCTTATATTGATGAAGAAACGATGCACCTGCATCATGACAAGCATCACAATACTTACGTAACGAATTTAAATGCAGCAATCGAAAAATATCCAGAATTAGGCGAAAAAACAATAGAAGAATTATTATCTGATATGGATGCTGTTCCAACAGATATCAAAACAGCTGTACGCAACAATGGTGGTGGACATGCTAACCATTCATTTTTCTGGGAAATCATGGCACCAAATGCGGGTGGCGAACCTACTGGGGCAATAAAAGAAGCAATTAATGAAGCTTTTGGCGATTTCTCTTCTTTTAAAGAAGAATTCAAAAAAGCAGCAGCTGGACGTTTTGGTTCTGGTTGGGCTTGGCTTGTAATGGAGAATGGGAAATTAGCTATTACCTCTACTGCCAATCAAGATTCTCCATTGATGGAAGGTAAGACACCAATTCTAGGTTTAGATGTTTGGGAACATGCTTACTATTTGAAATATAAAAATGTACGTCCAGACTACATTGCAGCATTCTGGAATGTTATTAATTGGGACGAAGTAAATAAACGTTTCGAAGCAGCAAAATAACTATTTTCTCCATCATATCAGTCTTAAAAATAATTTGGAAAATAAACGAGTGAAAGCTTGCGAGCGTTTTCTAAATTGGGTATAATGTTCTTGCAAGGTTACTTGCAAGAACTTTTTTGGAGGCTATACATTTATGGAACACGGAACAGTTAAATGGTTCAACAATGAAAAAGGATTTGGGTTTATTACAGTAGATGGCGGAGATGACGTATTTGTTCATTTCTCAGCAATTCAAGGAGACGGCTTCAAGAGCCTAGAAGAAGGCCAAGAAGTAGAATTTACGATTGTTGAAGGTGCGCGCGGTCCTCAAGCTGCTGAAGTGACTAAATTATAATAATTTGTTGGATAAAGACACGACTTCTTAGGGAGTCGTGTCTTTTTGTCTATTCAAGAAGTTTTTTGATTTCTTGACTAAGTAAATAGATTTGTTCACTAGACATTTCATAACTAATTGTCAAGCAAGGTACATCTTCTTCATAAGTAACGGTTTTTAAAGAAGTATCAGTTGTTCGGATGATCAATTCCGGCTTAAATAAAAGGTCGTTAGTAAACACAACATTTAAATACATACTCAGCTGTTCTTGAAGAATTTCCATATATGCTAACTCCAAACCAATCGGAAGGTCACTCTCAAATTTGATTTTGATTTCTTTATTAAAGTAAGTAGGAGAAATGATCAACATGAACGCTTCTGCTAAATTCCAAGAATGCAACCAATCAAGTTCCTCAGATTCGTTTTTAAATTGTTCCGTCAATCGGTTGATTTCTCGGTGGAATGCCGGATAACTCATCTCGATAAAAGAGGTAATTTCATGTTTGACGATCGAAAATTGAGGAAATAGCAATCCATGCATCCCATTTGCGAGCAGTGTACTGTTCAACAGCGACTTTTTTGAATGGAGTTGGGCAGACTTAAATCGATTGGAATGAATATAAGAATAAAAACTAGTCTGCAGTTGTTTTACAGGGGTCGCAATTTTTGTATGGATACGCAAAGCAGTTTGCAGATAGTCCTCTTTCAAATAAAAAGCAGCCCGAGATTGCATCCAAAGAAACAAGAACATGCTATCTGTCAGACTGAAACGCATACGTTTATAATTCGTTGTTAACTCTTCAGCCATTTTTTCAAAGCCATTCCAAAGGTCAAGTGAAAAATCAGGTAATTCTTTTGCTGGAATAACGTGTCCTTGTTGAGAACGAAGATAAGTAACAGCTAGTATAAAGGACCATTCGATCATTTTTATCTTATTTGGTTTTTGATGGACAATGGCAAAAGAATCCTCCACTTCTGAGAATAATTGATGAAACTCTATTGAAGCAAAAGGCCATTCAACACTGCGATAGGATGGCCATAGTATCAAATAAATCAAATAACGAATTTGCATCTCACTTCCTTTGAAATACATCTCGCCTTTTTTTGTTTTGATCTGCAGTTGATATTTTTTTAGTATCTGATTGATGCGAGTAATGTGCCGCCGAAGGATGGATTCACTGATGTTATTATCTTCAGTGAATTCCGCAATCGTTACTTTCGAGTCAAGGCATAAATTTTTCAATAGATGAAAAATAGGCGAGCGCTTCAAAATGGAAAGAATCAATTCTTGAAAATCCGAATTGGTACCTAAAAATAAATAATTACGCCCTTCCTTTCTGAACTGATCGCTAATGGAGAGGGTACGTACTTGTTCACAATAATTTTGTACAGAACGTTTGTCACAAGCAGTGAATTCAGCTAATTGTTCGATAGACCAAATTTTATTGGAATGATAGATGGTATCAAGAATAGTAATCTGCAAACGTGTGGTCTTTTCCAATAATGAATAAAAATCCATGAATTTTAGTTCCTCCAATCAATAATTAGTACTTAAGTTATCTTGATATTAAAAAATAATGTTATTTTTATCAAAAAATGTATGAATAAAAAACAATTTATAATAAAAAAAGTTTGTTATATGAAAAGCTATACCTTTAGTTTGATAGACAAAAGATTAATTTTCTCGTTATTTTATTTATTTGTGAATAAATTTACTTCAAAAAAGATAAAAATATTTTTTATTCTTTTATGCTTAATTTCATTATAATTCATCTCATAAAAAAAGCATAATTTTATACTAAAAATAGAAAATCGATTATTTTGTACTTTATTTTCGTGAAAACTGGATGGTTATTTAAAAAAAGATTAAAACTTAATAATAGATTTATCATTGAGATGTTGTTAAACTTCCTCTGACTTAAGTTGAAAACAAAATCTGCACAAAAAGATATCTTTTTGATTAAAAAATGATAGCTAAGGGGTGTTGTAATCTTTTCTTTTTTATAACGATCAAAAATTTGGGGATGAACGATAGAAGGGTGACAGGAGGACAAAATGAAAAAGGATTATAAAAAAAGTATGAACCAGAAGGCACGGGCAAAAAGTAGATCGAAAAAAATCTTGCTTGCCGGTACATCCATTGCAGCTGGCGTGATGTTAGGGATCACACCAATCTCAATGGCTACGCCATTATTTACTATTGGTTCTCAACAAGTACATGCAGATGTAATCAGTGGGCAACTGTTTAACAATTTAAGTACAACGAATACTAGTGGGACTACAGCTGCTGCCCCATTTCTTCTTCAGGGGGCGAGTCGGGATGTTGATTTTGTTATATCAGCGAATAGTGGTATTGATGTTAGCGTGATTAATGGAACGCGTCGTGCTGTCTTAGCTATTCCAGAAGAAATGCAAGGATTGGTCACTCCGAATGGAACGGGTACTTTCTACACAGATATTTTGCTTCCAGGAAATAGTTTAGCACCTCTATTAAATATTGTAGATGGAGCGGTGACTACTTTGGTAGGAGCAGTAGAAGGTTTGATTAATTTGAATCCTTTAGCTACAGTGAATCTTTCGGAAGTTTATGAACAACTTGCTTTATTGAATAATCTAAGTACACTGACTTCTGCTGAAGTAGAATTGCAGCTTCAAATGCAAGGGGATGAATACATCTACGGAGAGCTAGACGGTGCCTTGGAAACCGTGTTACGAGAAAATTTAAGTAATATATTGAGCGGAATCAATAATGCAGTTCAAGCAATCGAGGCAACTTCAACTGGAGGGCTTCTTGGAGATGCAGCGGCCGGAACAATCAATACTGCTTTAGCAGTTACAGTCAAGCCAGCGTTCAATCTTACGTTTAATACCGCTTTGGCATTGGTGAATGTCGGTTCTTCTTTCCTTGGTAATCTTGCTGATGCAAGTATTTTGGGTGAAACGACTGTTACTATACCGACAACGATCCAAGATCCTACTTATGCAGACTTAACAAATGCAGGTGTCGACATGACTGTTCCTTATGAAGCAGGATTTATCGGTACCATTCTTAAATCAGACATTCTATCGATCTCTATTGCTTCGAATGTTGATGGCTATTCTCCAGTGTTTTATGCAGCTGAAGAAGTCACTGCTCCTTATAACGTAGAAGTTACAGGTAATTCTACTGATGGTTATGAGGTGACTGGGATGGCAGATCCCAATGCCACAGTTCGTATTTATGATGACGAAGGAAATATGATTGCAGAGGGACAAGCAGATGAAAATGGTAATTTTGCTATTCCAGTCTCGGCAGAAGATGTTGTGCCCTTAGAACAGATCCAATTGATTGCTTATGATGAAAATGGTGTAGCAAGTGCGCCAACAGCAGCAATTATTCCAGATGATGATGAAGGAGATGCGGACGCGGATGCTGATGCGGACGCCGATGCCGACGCAGATGCTGATGCGGACGCCGATGCCGATGCTGATGCTGATGCTGATGCTGATGCCGACGCCGATGCTGATGCCGATGCTGATGCTGATGCCGACGCTGATGCCGATGCTGATGCCGATGCGGATGCTGATGCCGACGCAGATGCCGATGCGGATGCTGATGCGGATGCCGACGCTGATGCAGATGCCGACGCGGATGCCGATGCGGACGCTGATGCGGATGCTGATGCTGACGCGGATGCCGATGCGGACGCGGATGCAGATGCCGATGCTGACGCTGATGCTGATGCCGACGCTGATGCAGATGCCGACGCTGATGCTGACGCTGACGCGGATGCGGATGCCGATGCTGACGCGGATGCGGATGCGGATGCCGATGCGGATGCCGATGCCGATGCCGATGCCGATGCTGACGCCGACGCTGACGCCGATGCTGATGCTGATGCCGATGCTGACGCTGATGTTAATCATCCAATGGGAGACATACATTCTCATGATCGAGATCCAGGCCAGATGCCAATAAGACATGGTCATTCAAATACACCAAAACCAAGTACTACAGGTGGTTCTACACCGAAATCCTTGCCAAAAACTGCTGAGACACTTCATAGTTCACTTTCTTGGTTAGGAGCAGCTCTGTCTACACTATCTGGTTTAGGAATTTGGAAAATCAAAAAAAATAAAAAAACAGATAACAATGAATAATTAAGAAAGAAGCCGTTGCGGCAAGCAGTTCCGTATCTATGATTTTTTGATAAAAACGGATGTTCAGATTTTGTTTGCCGCAACTTCTTTTTAATATGAGGTGATTGAGTGCTAGTTAAGACAAAAGAAAGCTATTTGCCAGCAATCAAAGAAATGATAGAAACAATTGAAACAAATGTATCAAAACAATTGTTGATCGTCTCTACAGGAGATTTTACGAATAGAGGAAAGATCTTTGAATTCTACGGCAGTAATTTTGATATGATTTGGCGGAATTTTTTGACAGCTTACCATGTCAATAAGCTGGATCAGACGACTTATTTAAGAATTGATATTGCTATTGAAGAAGAAAAAACCAACTATGAACAGTTTATACAGCGCTTAAAAAAAATTAGAAGAAATAATTACATTGATTTCAATGTGAGAATCGATGGGTTGAGAAAAAGAAGTTTTTTAAAAGAAGAACTGGTAGCAAATGCGATCATCAAACCTAGTAAAACACATAAAGTTGGGAAGAATCTTCCTGATTTAAGAATCGACGCTCAAAATTACCGCAGTTATGTGAAACGCAAGTATGGTCGTGAAGAGACAGATCTCAGCTACTTGGAGCGTTCTGCGTTCTATTATTTTAAAACAAAATCTTTTTATTTTGAAGACGGTCATATTTATCCTTTGAAAGATTACGGTAATGGAAATTGCTTACGGGAAGTTTCATATGAAAATTTATCAGAAATAACAGATTTAGTGATCGAAAAAGGAAGTATGTATCTACAAAACCAGCTAACTGCTACAGGGAAATTTATTTACGGATATTATCCTTGTTATAATCAACTGCTTAAAGGTTACAATTCCGTGAGACACTTTTCGTCTTTATATGCGCTAGCCGAAGCAGCAGAATACTTTTCAGATGAAAAAATGCTCTTAGATGTTGAAAAAGGTTTATCTTGGGGGATTGAAAATCTGACTTCGGAGACTGACGGTTATTTTTTAATCAAGGATTATTTAAACACAGAGATTGAATATAAGCTAGGAGCACAGGCTACAGCAATCTTAGCTTTTTCAAAATACATCCAACAAACAGGTGATGAACAATACGTTCCAATCCTAAATCGTCTGATAGAAACTGTTTCCGCTAAATTTTTAACAAATGAGCATCGAACGATTCATGTACTTAATGCACAACTAGAAACGAAAGAAAAATTTCGGATCATTTATTATGATGGTGAAATTTTATTCTCTTTGCTTCGAGCATATGAGATTTTAGGCAATAAAGAAGTTTTTGCTATATGTCAAGGTTTGATGGACCAGTTCGTAGCGAACGACTATCAAAAGTATCATGATCATTGGTTAAGTTATGCGACCAATGAAATGCTGAAACATAGCCAGACAGAAGAATATTATCGCTTCGGTATAAAAAATGCGTTAGATAATATCGACTTTATTGATAAAAGAGATACTGCTTATCCTACGATGCTGGAATTGCTTGTCGCTGCTTCAAAAATGATGAGAAAATTGGAGTTCAGCACGTGGAGAAAAACGATTTTTGCTGAAGAAACTGACTTCTATAAGGTAAAAGAAAGAATAAATACAGTAATGAAAAAAAGGGTGAGACATGAGATTACTACTGGGGTCATGTTCCCTGAATTTGCTCAATTCTTCAAAGAACCAGAAACAATAAAATATGGCTTTTTTGCACGTCATGATCGTTTTCGTATGAGGATCGATGATGCAGAGCACTTTTTATCAGGATTGATTAACTATCGAATGTATGATCAAAAGAAGGAGTGAGAAGAATGGTTGGATTCATTCGCTTTGCTGCATTAGCTGCATTTGGTGTTTTCTATTTAGGTCTTAAAATACGTCGGAAAAATGATCATAAAAATAATCTGAAAGAATCAGATTTAAGTCAATATAAGAAAAATGAAGATGGGTTGTATCCTTGGGAAGTGGATCAAGATGACTCTCCGAAAAGGATCGAACCGAATGCCTCCAGATATGTAAACCAAGCAAGGCCAAGAAGAGGCAGGTGGTAAACCATATAGAAAAAACAAGAAAAACAGGAGGAGAGTTATGACTTCTATACATTCATTATTAGTTGATATGGATGGCCATTATTTAAAGAAATATGGAGATTTAGATAGAAATATCCAAGATGTTGAATATTTCTCAGGCCACTTAAAACGAAACATGGATTATTCTGATACGATGTTTGTTTGTGTTTCGCCAGAAAGAAGGAGTTACGTCAATCGAAAGGTCGTGAGATGGCGAGATGGAAATGAACAAATCATCGGAAAAGAAAATTGGTTTGGTGTGATCGTTACTGAAAAACCAATCATGGATCCGTCAGTGACGACACCACAGTTCATCGTAGAAGACAGTTGGAAATTTTTATTGGAATTATCCGCGAAATTGCGGTCCTGTTTTGTAAATCCGGTTGTTGCGATTACCGGGTCAGCAGGGAAGACTTCTACGCGAATGATGATCACTCATTTGCTTCAAGAAGAGAAAGTTTTGGAAAACAGGGGAAATCACAACGTTCGGTTTGCTGTTCCTTTATACATGAGTAAATTACTTTCTAATCCTGATGTCTTGAATCTTGAAGTTTCTGTCAATGCTTTGAATTCATATGATACAGGGTCGATGTCTAATTTGATACAACCAGATATTGCTATTGTGACTTCGATTGGAGAAGCACATCTTAGTTCTTTAAAAAATACAAAAGGAGTAGCAGTGCATAAAGCAAAAATTTTCGAAGGCCTGAAACAAGATGGAATCGCCATCATCAATGGAGATATAGGAAAAGAAGAATTTTCAATTTTAGTAAGCGCTGCTGAGAAAAGAACCAGCAAAATAGTGGTCTATTCATTACATGATGCTTCAAGAGATGTTTTTGTGAAACAAATCTCACAAAAAAGAGAATATTGCGAAGTCCTAGTTTCTTTTTTCGGAGAAGATATTTTATTGAAACTTGCAGTTTCTTCAGAAGGGATGATCGCTAATTCATTGGCTGCGTTGATTGTAGCAAAAGAACTGAAAAAAGAGATCTCTCCATATATAAAAAAATTTGAGACATTCAAACCACTACCTAAGATATTGGAACGTACGATTTATACATCAGAAACAGGGACAGACTTCACCTTTATTGATGATACGCATAACGCTTCATTGCCTTCCATGAAAAATGCAATCAATTACTTTGATGGGATACAACCATTTTATAAAGGAAATAAAGTCTTGATACTTGGACAAATCGCTGATTTAGGCGATTCAACAAAGCAAATCCACCGCTTTGTACAAGAGGAGTTAAACCAATCGGCTGCCACGCATATTTATGGTTATGGGGAACATTTTAAATTGCTTTTTGAAGAAGGACAGAAAACAGATGATCGGCTTCAATGGTTCGATTCACTTCAGGAATTATGCAATGATCTGGAAACAAAACTAATAGAAGACAGTTTAGTTTTAGCAAAAGGATCAGTTACTGGAAGTGATTTTCATGAAATCGGCAAATATGTGCGTCAGATCGGAAACAAGCATAATATGAAAAGTCAGACTTTATAGAAGGTATTAGGGAAACGCCATGTTAGTCTGAACAGAGTAGAGAGGAATCGTTAAAATGACGGGAAAGGAGTGTGGCAGGTCGATGTCACACTCCTATTTTTGTGAAATACCTGGTTGTTCAATTTTTCTAGCAAAAAATGCATAAAAAAAGATAAAACGGTTGTAAACTGCGTATATTCGGGCTTTCGAACTTTTTCGTGGTGTGGTATGATAGTTAAGAATTTTGAGAAAATTTTTAAAAGAACGGTTATTATACAAGAATTATTTTTTAAAGTTTTCTTATGATTAAAAAGTGAATTTGCTGATTGAACAGTTGTATGAGACAATATTTTAGAAAATGTGAGACAGAGGTGTACTATGAAGCGATGGCAAAAAGTTCTATTAACCTTATTAGGTATACTCGTTTTGCTGATAGCCGGATTATCAGCATACGGTATCAGATTTATGGGAGAAGCGAGCCAAACAGTAAACAAAATATCTAAAAACTCTAATCGAATATCTTCCAAACGTTCTGAGAAAGTAAGTATTGATGACAAAGAACCGTTTTCGGTTTTGCTATTAGGTTTAGATACCGGTGGATTAGGAAGAACAGAACAAGGGCGTTCTGATACGATGATGGTAGTAACCGTTAATCCGAAACAAAAAAAATCAACGATTATCAGTTTGGACCGAGATATTTATACGAATATCGTAGGGTATGGAACGGTAGATAAATTAAATCATGCCTATGCATTTGGCGGCGTCGAAATGGCCATGGATTCAATTGAACAACTGCTTGATATTCCTATTGATCATTATGTAACCATCAATTTGGACGGTATGGAAGATTTGATCAATGCGGTCGGCGGCATCAAAGTGAATAATAAAATCGACTTTACGTTGGATGGTGTCCATGTACCAGTAGGTGAACAAACATTGGATGGAGAAAAAGGATTAGCCTATTCCCGAATGCGACACGAAGATCCAGAAGGAGATATCGGGCGACAACGTCGTCAGCGGGAAGTAGTGACGAAAATCGTCAATAAAGTTTTAAGTTTAGATGGCGTAAGCAATTATAGAAAAATTTTAAAAGCAGTCGAAAACAATGTGACAACGGACTTGAATTGGGATGACATGCTTGATGTAGCAACGAATTACACGGCAGCATTCGAAACGATCAAACAAGACCAGTTGCAAGGTGAAGGTCAAATGATCAATGAAGTCTACTATCAGATTTTAGGACAAAATGATCTTCTTTCGATTCAAAATGAACTGAAGAAACAATTAAATATCAAAACAAGTGACACATTACCTAATTTGAAAAATGAGAATGCTTCAATGATGTTCTTTGATGATTCGGAAGATGCCGATTCGACAACCGGTGATGGATCGAATAGTGAAGGATACACTGATTATTCTTCCTATTCAGAAAACACCTATGATCAGTACCAAGATCCGAATACCTATTATCAGCAAACAGAAGATACAAGTCAGTACTATACACCAAGTCAAGATACTCAAAGTTATGATCCTTATGCTGGACAGGAACAAAATGGTTATGGTTATGACCAGAATAATGAGTATGGAACAACAAGTGGGTACTAGAAAAAAATAGTTTGGTTAATAAAGAGTGCCACCTAAATTAGACAATAAAATCTAACTTAGGTGGCACTCTTTCTATGTGTTAAATATACTTTTTAACAAGTTTTCAGTTTTTAGCACTTAGTTTAAAAAATAAATCGAATAATTCAGTAGAGTTGCGAATAGAACCCATAAATAATAAGGAATCATGAGCCACATGACTAGGCGATGATGCAACCATAATTGATACATAAGCACTGACAAGAAAATAACCAAAAGTGTAATATCGATTGCTGCAACGAAGATATTTCTTAAATTAAAAAATAGAGCAGTCCATATGAAATTAAAAATGAACTGAATCACAAAAAGACCTACAAGGTTGTTTCGCTGTTTTTTGTTGTTGTGATTAAGCAACAAATAAAGAGAAATACCCATCAAAATATACAATAAGGTCCACATTGGTCCAAATATCCAACTAGGTGGTGCAAATGGCGGAAGTTGTAAAGAATAGTAATATTCTCCAGGATTTCCGCTAAGCAATCCTGATAAAAAGCCTAATATGACAATTCCTATAACACAAACCCAAAAACGAATATCTTTTATCATCTTCATTCTATTAACTCCTTTCTATAATAATATTTTACATGAAGAATCACAGCAATACCTGTATTTAGTTTGTGAAGTAAGAATAATGGAGAAATATTGTTATTTAAAAAAGTTAAAAATTTGTTTATATGAATCATGAATTTGAAAAAGATCGTATTAAATAATTCTCATGTTTTTTACAATTCGTTATTTTCTTATTAACTTCTGTTACAATCTATATTGTAATCGATTACATAAAAGCTTGGCTGAAGTAAAAAATTATACATAGGAAGGTTGATAAATATGAAAAGAGGTTTACGCAAAGTACTTACTGGGGCGGCACTCAGCACGATGCTTTTTTCTCCTGCATTGCTGATTCAAGTACAAGAATCATCTGCAATCGAACAAACAGTAGTGACTAATCCCGATTTTGGAGTAGGACAAGGAATTGAGTGGCCAAAACAAGTAGTTGCTCCTTATGTGGATATAACTGCTTATTCTTCTGATGAAGAACTATCTAATAATGGTGCATTGAACTTAGCAGCTGTTGCTCAACAAACAGGACAGAAATTTTTTAAATTAGGTTTTTTACAGGCAAGAGGTATTAGAAATGGTCGAATCGACTGGGCTTGGGGTGGTTTTAATGGTCTAAGTGAGATTGATAATGACGAATGGCAGTATGAAGGAATCAAAAAATCTATTCGGGAATTACGTCAAAATGGCGGAGATGTAGCTGTTTCGTTTGGCGGACTGAATTCAGGAGCATTTTGGGAGGTCACTCAAAATCAAGCACTTTTATATGATGCCTATATGGAAGTTATCCAAGGCTATGGATTGACACGTGTAGACTATGATGTCGAAGCCGCTGCGATGGGATATGAAGAGAATTTGGCAAATGCAAAAGCGGTAAAGAAAGTTCAAGAAGCAACTGGTGTAGAAGTAACGTTGACCTTGCCAGTCATGGATACTGGCCTGATTTCGACCGGATTAGCAGTGTTACAAGCTTATCTGGAGGCAGGAGTGGATTTGACAAATATCAATCTAATGACGATGTGTTACGGAAGCAGTGTACCAGATTATGCCCAAGGGTCGCTTGATGCTGTGGATAATACAATGGTGCAGTTAAAAGAGTATTATCAAAGATTTATGGGAACGACTTTGACGACAGAACAAGCATATGCTAAATTAGGAACCACTCCATCAATCGGATTTGAAAGCGAAGCTCATCCATACTTTACAGCAACGATGTTCAATCGAGTTGTTCAGCATGCAAAAGAACGAAATATTGGGATGGTTTCCTACTGGTCAATGAATCGAGATTCAAAGGTCGATGGAGGACAAGGACAAGTCAATAATCGGTATGAATTTTTAAATGTGGCACAACGTTTTACAGATGACACACCTCTTCCAGAAGACAAAGAAAAACCAACTATTCCAGAAAATTTTAAAGCAGAATTGGTGACCTCTAGGCGTGCTGCGCTAAGTTGGTCGCCTGCGACAGATAATGATTTTATTGAAAAGTATAACCTTCGATTGATTGGAAACGAAGAAGTAGTTGAAAGAAGCACAATAGATACCCGGTATACTTTTGAGAATTTAAAAGAGAATACAACTTATACAGTGGAACTTACAGCAGAAGACCGTTCTGGTAATATTTCGGATAAAACAACATTGACGTTTACAACATTAGCGGACAATGAAAGTGAATATCCAGTATGGGATCCTGAAAAAGTTTATATGGCTGGCGATCGTGTTGTATACGAAGGCATCATCTATGAAGCTAAGTACTGGACTCAAAACAATAATCCAAGTGAATCTGGAGAATGGGGACCTTGGAGACAGATTTCTTGATTCATAGGTATATATGAAAAATAAATAAAAAATGTAAACAGGAGTTTTATTTAGCTCCTGTTTCTTTTTATTTTAATATAAAATTATAAAAGCATAATGTTTGCGCTAACATAATAAAGCGTTTACAATGTGTGTATCAAATGAAGGAGGTTTCTACATGAAAAAGATTAGTACATTATTGTTTATCGGGTTAGTTAGTTTAGGGTTGTTCGGTTTCAGCATTCCAGGTTTCGCACACGGTTATATTACTTCTCCTGGAAGTCGTGCATACCTAGGAACATCAGCAGCAGGGAATCTAAACCAAAATGTCGGAAGAGCACAATGGGAACCGCAAAGTATCGAAGCTACCAAAAATACATTCATTGATGGAAAAATCGCCAGTGCAGGAGTCAGCGGATTTGAACCTTTAGACGAACAAACATCTAACAGATGGCATAAAAATATGGTCAATCCAGGAACATTGAATATTACTTGGAATTTAACAGCGCAACATCGGACAAGTACTTGGGATTACTACATTACCAAGCCAAATTGGAACCCTGATCAACCTTTGAAATTTAGCGATTTTGAATTGATCACAAAAATAGACGACAAAGCAACCGTCCCACCAAAAACAGTCAACCAAACAATCACACTTCCTCAAGACCGCAAAGGATACAATGTGATTTTAGCAGTATGGAATATCAGTGATACGACAAATGCATTCTATCAAGTGATTGACGTGAATATCCAATAATAATCAAAAGGGCTGTGACAAAAAACGTGTCACAACCCTTTTTTTGAATAAGCAGTGTTCGCCTGCCAACTCCTCGGTCACAAGTGACAATAGTCATCAAACATGAAAAGCTTTTTTTGAAATTGTTCCTTGTGACTCGGAGCTGAATGGCAGGCTCACGCCTTCTCTCATTTAATCAGCAAGTCTCGTCATCTTCACGACGACTTCACAACGTGCAGTCTGAGGAAACATATCAACAGACTGTAAATATTCAACATTGAACTTTTTACTTAAATGAACCAGATCTCTGGCAAGTGTAGAAACGTTACAGGAGATATAAACAAGTTTTTTTGGTGGAAATTTCAGTAACGATTGAATCAATGCGTTATCCAAACCCGTACGTGGCGGATCTACGATGATACCATCTGGCTGAAAACCTTCATTCAACCATTTAGGTAGAACTTGTTCGGCTGTACCGACTTCATATCGAGTGTTGTGATACCCTAATCTTTCCGCATTTCTTTTTGCATCAGCGATTGCTTGAGGAACGGTATCCATTCCTCGGACTTCTTTGACCTTTTTTGCTACACTTAAACCAATCGTACCAACTCCGCAATAAGCATCTACGATTGTTTCATCAGGCTGGGCATCTAATGCTTTGATTCCTTCACCATAAAGCAGTTCGGTCTGCTGAGGATTCAACTGAAAGAAGGCGCGAGGAGAAAGATCGAAAGTCACTTCATTGATTTGTTCTTCAATGGCTTCTTTTCCCCATACGTGGATCGTTTCATCCCCCATCACGAGAGATGTTTTTTGTGCTTGGACATTTTGCATGATCGAAACAACTTCGGGCAGGCGTTCATTGATCTCACGAATCATTGCGTTTTTTTGTGGGAATTTTTTACTGCGAGTAATAAAAACGACTTGCAGCTCTCCAGTTTTGACACCGATTCTGACCATGATCGTGCGGAAAATACCACTGTTTGTCCGTTCATCATAGATGGGTGCATCAAATTTATTCAATAGTTGAACAACAGTATTCATCACTTTTTGTGTTCGGGGTTCTTGTACCAAACAGTCTGTTATAGGAACTAACTGATGCGAGTTTGCTTCATATAAACCAGCTTCGGCCTTTTGCGTTTGTTTATTTTTTCGTAATTGAAATTGTGCTTTGTTTCTATAATGCCATGGATCATCCATCCCAATCGTCGGTAACAACTGGTAGGATCGAAAGCCTGCTGGTTTGAATTTTTCCAATGCTTGCAAGAGTAGATCCTTTTTAAAATCCAATTGTGCTTGATAGGCTAAGTGTTGTAATTGACAGCCACCGCATTCATAATAAACAGGACATGGCGCCACTACGCGATCTTTGCTTGGTTTTTTGACTTTTATTAATTCTCCTTCTGCATAACGAGGAGTTGCTTTCGTGATTTTGACTAGTACTTCTTCTTTTGGTAGTGCATACGGAACAAATATAATCAATCGTTTGAAATAACCAATTCCTTCGCCATTTATGCCTAAACGCTTGATTTTCAAAGGAACCGTTTGTCCATTTTTGACAATTGTTTCTGCCATAAGTATCTCCCTTTTTCTTTTTTCTGTGGTTTATTCTAACATATAATACCTGATTACGGGGATTTTCTATGGTATGATAGAGAATATATGTTCGAGGAGGATGTTTATGTTAACCGTTACGAGAATCAGTAAAGGCAAAGGCCCTTTCTATCGCGTAGATTTATCTGAAGGAGAAGCTTTACAAGTATCTGAAGATGTATTAGTACGCTATCGTTTGTTAAAAGGACGGGAATTAGACGAAGAAACTATCCAAGAGATCAAGAAGAGCAGTGGAGCTGATTTCGGATTTCAGCTAGCAATGAATTACTTAAGCTATCAGTTACGGTCAGAAAAAGAAATCCGAACATACTTAAAAGAAAAGGAAATCCTTCAAGAAGATCGAAATAAAATCGTAGCCCGCTTAAAAGAATTGGATCTTGTCAATGATTTGGTCTATGGGGAAAGTTATGTGCGCACGAATATGCGCTTAAGTGACAAAGGTCCAAAAAAATTGTCACAGCAAATGCAGCAAAAAGGATTAAAACCAGAGATTATTGAACAGGCGCTCGACCAGTATACAGTTGAAGACCAAGTTCAAAATGCACGTCAAACGGCTGAAAAAATATTTGGAAAAAATCATGGGAAAAGCCAAAAAGAATTATTGCGGAAAATCCAACAAACTCTGATGACAAAAGGTTTTTCTCAAGAAGTGATCCAACAAGCGATGGCTGATCTTCCGCAAGAAGTAGACCAGGAAACAGAATATGATTATTTAGTCAAACAAGGGGATAAACTATGGCGAAGAAATTCAAGATTTGAACCTAAAAAAAGAAACCTAAAAGTAAAACAAAGCTTATATCAAAAAGGATTTGATTTGGATATGATCCAGCGATTCATTACGGAAAAGGAAGAGGAAAGTGAATAAAGAATGGGAAAAATGGACAGACGAAGAAACAAAAGAATTTCAAGATCAGTTCATTCAATGGTATGAACAAGAAAAAAGAAACCTGCCATGGCGCTACAATCGGGATCCTTATCGTATCTGGATCTCTGAGATCATGCTCCAGCAGACCAGAGTAGATACAGTGATCGATTATTTCTATCGCTTCATGGAATGGTTTCCTACAATTGAAGAATTGGCAACTGCTCCAGAAGAAAAGCTTTTAAAAGCTTGGGAGGGGCTTGGTTATTACTCAAGAGCCCGAAACATCCAAGCAGCTGCTAAACAGATCATGTCTGAATTTGACGGAAAAATGCCGCAAACGCCTGAAGAAATCAGCTCATTGAAAGGGATAGGCCCCTATACGACAGGAGCGATAGCAAGTATAGCATTTGGACTTCCAGAACCTGCAGTTGACGGTAACGTGATGCGAGTAGTCAGCAGATTGTTTTGCATTGAAGCAGATATCGCCAAAGCTTCCAGCAGGAAAATCTTTGATGAAGCGATGCGGAAAATCATTGATGAAACGTATCCAGGTGAATTCAACCAAGCAATGATGGATCTAGGCTCAGCTATCTGTACACCAACTTCTCCAAAGTGTGAAGCTTGTCCGATCCAAGCCTTTTGTTTAGCCAACAAACGAGGGATCCAAACGAGCTTTCCTGTAAAAACAAAAAAAGCAAAGCCAAAAGACGTTTATTATATCAGTGCGGCTCTTCAAAATCATTCTGGAGCGTATTATTTTGAAGAAAGAGATAGCCAAAAACTGCTAGCGAATATGTGGACATTTCCAATGGTGGAAGTGACACAAGAGGAGTACGAGCGATTGAAAAAAGGATGGGAAGCAAAACGGGAAGTCGATTTGTTTGATGATCTAGTAGCAGAAGACGGAAAAGAGCTTCCCTTCGAAAAGCAGGAACTTTTTATTTGGCAGACACGTCATTTAGGAGAAGTTACTCATGTCTTTAGTCATCTGAAATGGCATGTCCTCCTTTTTTACGGACGGGCAACCGAGGAAGCAGAACAGGAATTTACCGAGAACAAAACTTCGAAGTGGTTGAAGCCTGCTGCATTTGATTCGGTCGTTTTTCCGAAGGTACAAATGAAACTAGTGGAAAAGTTGGAGAAAAATCGAAACAATAGGAATCCTTTCTAGGCAAAGCTCATTTTTATTGATATAATAATTATGATGTCGGTGTAATGAACACCCAAACACAAAGCACAAAATGCTGCTTAAGGAAGGGTTGCTATGGGAGTTCCAAAAGAAGGAGAGTTTGTGACGATCCAAAGTTACAAGCACGACGGCAGATTGCATCGAACGTGGCGAGATACCATGGTATTGAAAACAAGCGAACACTCTATGATCGGCGTGAATGATCACACATTAGTTACTGAATCTGACGGACGCCGATGGGTAACGCGCGAACCAGCGATTGTGTATTTTCATAAAAAATACTGGTTCAATGTAATAGCAATGATCAGAGAAAAGGGGGTTTCCTATTATTGTAATCTAGCTTCACCTTTTTTGCTGGACGATGAGGCCTTGAAATATATCGACTATGACTTGGATATCAAGGTGTTTCCTGACGGCGAGAAACGACTATTGGATGTCGATGAGTACGAGATGCACAGCAAAATGATGAATTACCCGAACGATATTGACTTCATCCTAAAAGAAAATGTGAAGATTCTGGTTGACTGGATCAATAATGGAGATGGCCCGTTCTCAGAAGGCTATATTGATATTTGGTATGACCGTTACAAGCAATTGTCGCGTAAGTAAACGCAAAAAAGAACAGTAAGCCAGTGAGAAATCTTTCTCAAAAGCTTGCTGTTTTTTTGTTTTTTTTTCGAAAAATTTTTTATAAAGTCTTTTTCATATAAATGTGAGGCATGCCAGCGTCTTCAAAAGGCTCACCGTAAGCTATGTAACCAAGCTTTTCGTAAAAAGCTTCCGCTGTAGACTGCGCTCCTAATAAAATCGTATTATAGCCTTGATTCTTAGCAAAGGTTTCTGCTTCTTCAATTAATAGCTTACCTAAGCCTTGGTGTCTGTATTCAGAAAGAATCGCCATTCGCTGTAATTTCATTTTTCCGTTTTCTAAAGGCAAAAGACGTACAGTTCCTTGCGGTTCTTTTTTATCTGAGTACAAGACGAAATGGATGCAATGTGCTTCATCTTTATCTATTTCTCGAGACAAAGGGACACCTTGTTCGACTACAAAGACTTGATGTCTGATTCTTACAGCATCTAAGTAAATATCGCTCATTGTATCTTTTGTTTGTACAACTTTCATGGTCTAGCCACCTTCCTTTCGTATAGTATACTGGAAAATAAAATAAATAAAAAGTATGGAAAGTTTTCAAAAATAAAAAAAGAATAAAAGAATTTTTAGCGAATATAATATATACTAGGAAGAAAGAAAGGAGGAAATCTATTGTTTGAAAAACTTAGACAGTCTAAACTAATGTTTTGGTCGCTTGAATTATTGATCATAGCTGCACTAATCATGATTTCATCAGAAATAAATTTTATTTTTGAACCGATCGGGACATTTTTTTCCACGTTATTTGCACCCGTACTGATTGCAGGCTTTCTTTACTATTTGCTGAATCCTATCGTCAAGCTGCTGATGAAAGCAAAAATCAAAAGAATATGGGCTGTCGCAATTGTGCTGCTCCTTTTAGTTGCAGCAATTATTTGGATTTTACTCAGTGTCATTCCAAGTCTAGTACAGCAAATTTCCTCATTGGCATCCAATATGCCTGATTTTATAAAACAGGTCGAAAATTGGTTAAAAGAGGTTGCCGAATTGCCTGTGTTCAAGGAAGTTGATATCAATAAATATTTTGAACAATTAGATATTTCTTACGGGACGATCATCCAACAATTCCTTAGTGGCGTTTCCAACAGTTTAGGTTCGATCGTTGGAACGATTGCTTCGGCAACCGTAGTGATCATTACGGCACCCTTCATCTTGTTCTATATGTTGAAAGATGGCGAAAAACTAGTGCCAAACATCCAACAGTTTTTCCCAGAGAAAAGAAGAAATCAAATTGTGGAATTATTGGGACAGCTGAATAAAACATTAGCTAATTATATTAGTGGACAAGCAATTGAATGTCTATTCGTCGGCACTTTTACATTTTTAGGATATATGATCATCGGTGTAGATTATGCTTTCTTGTTTGGGGTCATTGCAGGATTGACGAACCTGATACCATATTTAGGACCTTATCTAGGGCTAGCACCTGCATTTTTAGTGACGATCTTCAACGATCCGATAAAAGCATTGCTTTGTTGTTTAGTTGTACTAATCGTCCAACAGTTAGATGGAAACATCATTTATCCGAATGTAATTGGGAAATCACTGAAGATCCATCCATTAACGATCATTATCGTCCTTCTAGTAGCAGGAAACATTGCCGGATTGCTTGGTATCTTCTTAGGTGTTCCTTTTTATGCAATCTGCAAGACAATCATTTCCTATATAATCAAAATCATCAAGGAAGATAAACAAAATGAAAACAAGAAAAAAATTGCTACGACCTCGTAGATAGTTTTAGTACACTTGTTTTTATTGCAAAGAAAATTGCTTTGTGATACCATTTTAACGTGGCTATAGTGCCACGTTTTTTTCTATCGTAAACTAAAAATTAATTTTATAAGGAGAGAATGCGATTATGAATGCTGACCCTGAGAGTCAGTCGCTGTTAGCGCAGATTTTATTATTGATCGTTTTGACATTGATCAATGCTTTTTTAGCAGCTTCCGAAATTGCTGTTGTTTCGATCAATAAGAATCGAATCGAGCAAAAAGCTGATGAAGGAGATGTGAAATCTCAAAAGCTTTTAAAAATATTGCAGAATCCAAATAATTTCCTATCGACAATCCAAGTAGGAATCACTTTGGTCAACATTTTGTCTGGTGCGTCACTAGCGAATACTTTATCGGAACGGTTAGCTCCGGTATTAGGTGGCGGTACAGCAGCAAAAAATATTGCAAATATCATTGTGCTGGCTATTTTGACCTATGTATCGATTGTTTTTGGAGAATTGTACCCTAAACGTATTGCTTTAAATAAATCAGAAGAAGTCGCAAAGTTCACTTCAGGGCTGATACGCTTGATCGGCGTAGTAGCTAAGCCCTTTGTCTGGTTGCTTTCTGCTTCCACAAGTTTGTTGGCACGTATCACACCGATGACCTTTGATGATGAAGATTCAAAAATGACCAGAGATGAAATGCGTTATATGCTTGAAAACGAAGGCGTATTGAACAACGAAGAATTGGAAATGCTCCAAGGGGTTTTTTCTCTTGATACGAAAGTTGCCCGAGAAGTAATGGTCCCACGAACGGATGCATTTATGATTGATATCAATGACACTGTGGAAGAAAATGTGAATGAAGTTTTATCGGAAAACTATTCAAGAATTCCTGTCTATAATGAGGACAAAGATAAGGTAGTTGGAATCCTTCATACAAAGAATTTACTAAAAGCAGCCCATAAATTTGGCTTTGATCATTTAGATATCAAAAAAATCATGCAGGAGCCTTTATTCGTTCCTGAAACGGTCTTTATTGATGATCTATTATATGAAATGAAAAAGACACAGAATCAAATGGCTATTTTATTGGATGAATATGGCGGTGTCGTTGGTTTAGCAACATTAGAAGATCTTTTAGAAGAAATCGTCGGAGAAATCGATGATGAGTCAGATGAAGTTGAGAATCTTTATGAAAAAATCGATGAACACGAATATATTATCCAAGGACGAATGCTGATTGATGAATTCAATGAAGCTTTTGACAGTGATTTGCATATGAGTGATGTAGACACGATGGCTGGTTATTTGATTACAGCATTAGGCATGATTCCAGATGAAGGCGAAAAGTTATCGTTTGATGTCGATAATATTACGCTGGTTTCTGAAGAAATGGAAGGTTCTCGAATCCTTAAAATCCGTGTCATTTTTCATGATCCGGAAGAAACAGAAGCGGAACCTGAAGAAGAACGCAGATACTTCAGAAAAGAATTCGAAGATGACGAACCAAGAAGATAATTGGAAACTTGGTTATAAAAGAAAGACGTGTTGCTTGAATAAACAAGCAACATGTCTTTTCTTTAGTCAGCTGACAAAAATATTTGACTCTTATGATTTGGTGGCTTTTTCATTCGCTGAATCCATGCTATACTGATTCAGTTGTAGTAGTTAACAGAGGTTGTAAAAAAGCTGTCCTGTATCAAGTAATAAAAACAGCCAAGCAAAAACAGCTTCTCCTGTTTTTTGGTTGGTGGGGCTTATTACCGATGCAAGCTTTTAAACACCGTTTACTTGGAAAAAGGAACGGCGACACGGCTTTTGTCACAGCCCTATATGAAATTGTCTTTCCTTAAGAGAACAGACAATCTGTCTAGAAAAAGATAAATAATTGAATGGAAGAAATGGAGTTAGGTTATGAATAATCCAGAATTAAAGCAGCAAGTGGACAATCGCAGAACATTTGCGATCATTTCCCATCCGGATGCGGGGAAAACAACGATTACAGAACAATTACTATTGTTTGGTGGAGCTATTCGTCAAGCCGGAACTGTAAAAGGAAAGAAAACAGGTAATTTTGCCAAATCAGACTGGATGGAAATCGAGAAACAACGTGGAATATCTGTCACTAGTTCTGTTATGCAGTTTGATTATCAAGGAAAACGAGTAAATATCTTGGACACTCCAGGACATGAAGATTTTTCTGAAGATACTTACCGTACTTTGATGGCCGTGGATAGTGCGGTCATGGTAATCGACAGTGCCAAAGGGATCGAAGCACAGACAAAGAAATTGTTTCAAGTGGTTAAAAAACGTGGCATCCCGATTTTTACTTTTATCAACAAACTAGATCGTGATGGTCGCGAACCATTAGAACTGTTAGAAGAATTAGAAGAGTTATTAGATATCGAGTCTTATCCGATGAATTGGCCAATTGGTATGGGAAAAGGTTTAGAAGGTCTTTATGATATTTACCATAATCGTGTAGAGTTTTATCGTCCGGAAAATTATCAAGGAGAACGTTTAGTAGAATTGGATGAAGATGGTCTGCTTCCTGATAATCATCCATTAACTGAAAATTCCTTATATGAACAAGTCTTAGAAGAAGTAGAACTACTCAAAGAAGCTGGAGATGCATTTAATCAAGAAAAAATTGCTCGTGGCGATCAGACACCAGTATTTTTTGGTTCTGCATTAACTAATTTCGGTGTACAGACTTTTTTAGAAACTTTCGTTGAATTAGCACCAGCTCCTTATGGGCATAAAACACAAGATGATCAGATGGTAAGCCCTTATGAAGAAGAATTTTCAGGTTTCGTATTCAAGATACAAGCAAATATGAACCCAGCCCATCGTGACCGAATCGCTTTTGTCCGAATCTGTTCTGGAACATTCGAGCGAGGAATGGATGTCTGGTTAGAACGTACAAATAAAAAATTGAAATTAAGCAATGTTACGCAATTTATGGCAGATTCGAGAGAGAATGTCGAAAAAGCAGTAGCAGGTGATATTATCGGTGTATATGATACTGGTAATTATCAGATTGGAGATACATTGTTCGAAGGCAAACTAAAAGTTGCTTATGAAGAACTTCCTTCATTTACTCCAGAGCTGTTCATGAAAGTGACTGCTAAAAATGTCATGAAACAAAAATCCTTCCATAAAGGAATCTATCAATTGGTTCAAGAAGGAGCGATTCAGCTTTATAAAACATATCTAACGGAAGAATATATCATTGGGGCTGTTGGTCAGCTGCAATTCGAAGTATTCCAATATCGTATGTTAAATGAGTACAATGCAGAAGTCATCATGTCTCCGATGGGGCACAAAATTGCTCGCTGGATTGATCCGGAAGATTTGGATGAGAAGATGAGTTCAAGCCGTAATATCTTAGCGCGTGATCGTTTTGATCAGCCGTTGTTCTTATTTGAAAACCAATTCGCAGAACGGTGGTTTGCGGATAAATATCCTAATGTAAAATTAAAAAGTTTGATGTAAAGAGGTTGTAAAAAAATTGCGTTGCATCAAGTAATAAGGAAAGCCAAACAAAAACAGCTTCTCCTGTTTTGGATTTGGTTGAATACCGTTTACCAAGAAACCATGAGTCTGCCACTCAGTTTCAAGTGCAAATAAAAATTTTGAAAATACATTCTTATACTTTGTTGATAGCCGTGACGGATTTTCCGTTACGGTTCTTTTTATCGTTTAAAACTATAAAAAATATCTAATCTAAAAAAATATAAAAATTACTTTGCGTACATACTATTAAAGAGAGGAGGGTTTGTGAAATGGAAACAGAATGGCAAAGGCGTCAAAGAAAAAAACAGAAAAAAGCAGAAATGTTACGATTATGTCGATTGTTGGATGTAAAAGACTGGGACAAAAACGAGCAGATTGCACAAGAAGTGCGATCAATCATCCAGAAAGAAGAAAAAGTAAAAAATAAAGATACGAGTAGATCAAAAAATGAAAAGAGAAAGACACAAAAGAAGCGTAAAAAAATAAAGAGCCAGAAAGCAAAAGAAACAAATGAGGCGTGAATCGTCTCATTTGCTTCTTTAATTATGTTCAAAAAGTTGATTACACGGCTAACGTCGCGCCTAATTCATGTTTTGGAATAGAGATTTCAACAAGCCCGGCCAATTCGATTACTTTGATTTCATCCTCGTGGTAAACAGCATCTTTGATTTTATCCAAGAAATAATTTTTAGCTTCTTCGATTTCTTTCGGCTGGATTTTACGTTTATCATTGATTAACAAAATTTCATTATGTTCAGGGGCTTCAGTGTAGACAATAGTGGTATTTCCGGCTGTGTAGACTTTGACCAGATGGGCATCAGTGTTTTCAAGCTGGTTCAATACAAGACGGGAATGGCTGTTTGTTACATTTACCAATTTCATGGCGCTCACCTCTTTTATGTATTTTTAATTGCTTGTTTCTCTTATTATAATTTCTTTTTTATAAAATGAACAGTATTTTGACTTTTCTGAAAAAAGAGAGCGTGGAACAAAAGTAAAGAACACTTTTGTCTCACGCTCTAAACACGTATAAACGGCGGAAGCAGAAGCAACTCCTTCGGAAATAAGCTGAAATTCACAAAAATTTGAAAAGCAATTTTCGTGAATTCCTTCTTATTTCTTGGAGTTAAACGCTTCTGTCCCAGCCTCTATATACATACTAGGTTTACTCAGCCGTTTCTTCGGTTGATTCTTTTGCTAAACGTTCTGGTTTAGAAGTCACGATGATTTTTCCATCCTTATCCAATTTTGCTTTCAGCTCGTGAATAGAAGGGTGGTCAAGGTAAAATTCAGCGATGCCATCTTCGATTTGTTCTTGGATTGTTCGTCGAAGGGGACGAGCACCCATGGATGGATCATAACCTAAGTCAACTAATTTTTCTTTGACATTCGTAGGAACTTCGATATGAAGTTGCTGTGCTGCCAGCATTTGATTGACATCGTCTAGCATCAGTGTAACGATGGTCATCAAGTTTTCTTTTGACAAAGCACTGAATTCGATGATTCCGTCAAAACGATTTAGAAACTCTGGTGTAAAGTAATTATTCAATTGATTTAATACCGAACGAGTAACACCTTCACGTGCCGCACCAAAGCCAACATTTGCTTCTACTTTACCAGTACCGGCATTACTTGTCATAATGATGATCGTATCTTTAAAGCTGACGGTTCTTCCTTGTGCGTCCGTCAATCGGCCATCATCTAAGATTTGCAAGAACATGTGCAAAACATCTGGATGAGCTTTTTCAACTTCATCTAATAAGACAAGACTGTAAGGATTTCTCCGAACTTTTTCTGTTAATTGACCAGCTTCTTCGTATCCAACATAACCTGGAGGAGAACCAATCAATTTAGAGACACTGTGTTTTTCCATATATTCAGACATATCGAAACGAATCATTGAATCTTGTGAACCGAATAATTCATAGGCAAGCTGTTTGGCAAGTTCTGTTTTACCTACACCGGTTGGTCCGACAAATAAGAAGGAGCCAATTGGACGATTCTGTTTGTTCAATCCAACACGGTTTCGGCGAATTGCTTTCGCTACACGGTCTACAGCGTTATCTTGGCCAATGACATGAGCCTTCAAGTCATCTGCTAAGTTTTTCAATTGTGTCTGTTCTTTTTCTTTTAATTCACCCACCGGAATACCTGTTCGTTGTTCAACGATTTTTTCCATATCTTTTTCGGTGATGACAGGTGTTTCTTCTTCAGTGAGCTGGCGTTCTTTCATTTTTTGAAGTTTGTTGATCTGGTCACGGTAATAAGCCGCTTTTTCGAAATCTTCTTCTCGAGAAGCAAGAACTTTTTGTTCTTCCGCTTCTTGTAGTTTTTTCTCGATCGTTTTAGGATCAACGATTTGGATCGTTAAATTTTTCTTAGAACCTGTTTCATCTAGCAAATCGATGGCTTTATCCGGCAAGAAGCGATCTTGGACGTAACGATTGGATAAAGTTGCGGCTGCTTCGATGGCTTCATCAGTATATTTTACATGATGATAGTCTTCATAACGTTTTTGCAGTCCTTTCAAGATACTGATCGTTTCTTCGACAGTTGGTTCATCTACTCGTACCGGTTGCATACGACGCTCTAAGGCAGCATCTTTTTCGATGATGCGGTACTCGTTTAAGGTAGTAGCACCAACCATCTGCAATTCTCCTCGAGCTAAAGCAGGTTTTAAAATATTACCAGCATCCATGTTTCCGTCGCCTGCGGAACCAGCGCCGACGATTTCATGCACTTCATCTATAAATAGGATCACATTTTCTGCTTGACGAATTTCTTCAATCAATTTTTGCATACGTTCTTCAAATTGACCTCGTATACCAGTACCTTGGACTAAGGATACGACATCTAAACGAATGACTTCTTTGTCCATTAATTTTTGTGGGACATCGCCATCTACGATTTTTTGTGCTAACCCTTCAACAACTGCTGTTTTACCAACACCAGGTTCACCAATCAAGACAGGGTTGTTCTTAGTTCGGCGATTTAAAATTTCGATGACACGTTTGATTTCATCATCACGACCGATCACAGGGTCGATATCCCCTTGTCGAGCTTGTTCAGTGATGTTGATTCCGTATTCTCCTAGTAAACCTTCCGTATTTCCTTGAGGTGGTTGTCCACCATTGAAGTTGTTGTTTCCACCAAATTGTGTTGGCGGTGTTTGCTCATAGTTTCCTTGCTGTTGCATTTGGCGAGACATGGAACGGAAAAGATCGTCCAAACTGCCAAATCCAAATGGGTCGTTTTGGGCCATACTAGTTAGACCTCCATTTTGCTGATTTTTGATTTTTTGATAACAGCTCTGACAATAATCAAGTTGTGTCCGCTGACCATTGACAGTGGCATACAAGTGAATCGTTGCCTCATTCTTGCCGCAGTTTTGACAAAGCATGAATCATTCACGTCCTTTCACAAAAATGGGTACATCCATATTTTACATCTCGTTTTTCATGAGGTAAAAGAATAACCCCTATTTTTTAGGGATTTATGAGGTAGTAAAGGTAAAATGTCTATTGACCATTCCTGACCTTTGATTCTTATTATACTAAAAATCGAAAGGGAAGCAAGTAATTCGTTTCATATAAAAACAAAGAAGGTCAAAGGAAAGAATGATGAACGTCAGGAGAAGAGAGAGCGACAAGAAAAAGAAAATAAACACGTTTGTTATAAAATGTGAAGAAAAGGATGAAAAAGAATCCGGAATAATTTGAATACTTTTATCTGAAATTGAATGAAAACTGTTGTATCTAACGAAAAAAAATGTTAATCTTTACAGATGAAAGGGTGACACTTGTTAGGATTCTCTGAATTACTAAAAAAGAAAACCCTCACATAAAAACAACACTCACTTAAAGGAGACCGATTAATATGGAAAAGAAAGAATTTCACGTAGTAGCAGAAACTGGGATCCACGCACGTCCAGCTACATTATTAGTACAAACAGCAAGCAAATTTAACTCTGATGTAAACTTAGAGTATAAAGGTAAATCAGTAAACTTGAAATCAATCATGGGCGTTATGTCTTTAGGTGTAGGTCAAGGTTCTGATGTTACTATCACTGCAGAAGGTGCTGACGAAGCTGACGCAATGGCAGCAATCGTTGAAACAATGAAGAAAGAAGGCTTATCTGAATAATGGTTGAAATGCTAAAAGGGATTGCCGCTAGTGACGGTGTAGCCGTTGCAAAAGCTTACCTGCTAGTTCAACCGGATTTAACATTCAGTAAGGCAACAGTAGAAGATACTGCGGCTGAAGAAGCTCGTTTGGATGCTGCATTAGCTAAATCTACTGAAGAATTGCAGCAAATTCGTGAAAAAGCAGCGCAAAGCTTAGGTGAAGCAGAAGCGCAAGTATTTGATGCCCATTTGATGGTTCTTTCAGATCCAGAAATGGTAGGTCAAATCAAGCAAAACATTAAAGACAACAGCGTAAATGCTGAATCAGCGCTAAAAGAAGTAACGGATATGTATATCGGTATGTTCGAAGCAATGGAAGACAATTCTTACATGCAAGAGCGTGCTGCAGATATTCGTGACGTTGCTAAACGTATTTTAGCGCACTTATTAGGCGTTACTTTACCAAATCCATCAATGATCAACGAAGAAGTGGTCGTTGTTGCACATGACTTGACTCCAAGTGATACAGCACAATTAGATCGCAATTTTGTAAAAGCGTTTGTAACAGATATTGGTGGACGTACTTCACATTCTGCTATCATGGCACGTTCTTTAGAAATCCCAGCGATCGTTGGGACAAAAGAAATCACTGCTAAAGTCAAAGAAGGCGATATGTTGGCTGTTAACGGGATCGAAGGCGATGTGATCATCGATCCTACAGAGGAACAAAAAGCTGAATTTGAAAAAGCAGGTGCGGATTACGCAGCACAAAAAGCAGAATGGGAAAAACTAAAAAATGCAGAAACTGTCACAGCTGACGGCAAGCATTTTGAATTAGCTGCAAACATCGGAACACCAAAAGATCTAGTTGGTGTTCATAACAATGGTGGAGAAGCAGTTGGTCTGTACCGTACTGAATTTCTATATATGGATTCTCCGGACTTCCCAACAGAAGATGACCAATACGAAGCTTACAAAGCTGTATTAGAAGGTATGGAAGGAAAACCAGTTGTTGTTCGTACAATGGACATCGGCGGGGATAAAGAACTACCATATCTGCAATTACCTCATGAAATGAATCCATTCTTAGGATATCGTGCATTACGTATCAGTTTATCTGAACAAGGTGACGAAATGTTCCGCACACAAATGCGTGCATTACTTCGTGCATCTGTTCATGGTAACTTACGTATCATGTTCCCTATGGTAGCTACGCTCAAAGAATTCCGCGCAGCAAAAGCGATCTTTGAAGAAGAAAAACAAAAATTGATCAGTGAAGGCAAGGAAGTATCTGATACAATCCAAGTCGGCATCATGATTGAGATTCCAGCAGCAGCAGTCTTAGCAGACAAGTTTGCAAAAGAAGTGGATTTCTTCTCCGTAGGTACGAACGATTTGATTCAATACACAATGGCAGCAGACCGTATGAATGAACGCGTTTCTTACTTGTACCAACCATATAACCCATCAATCTTACGTTTAATCAAAAATGTAATTGATGCAGCACACGCTGAAGGAAAATGGGCAGGTATGTGTGGAGAAATGGCTGGAGATCAAACCGCTGTTCCGTTGCTAGTAGGTATGGGTCTAGATGAGTTCTCAATGAGCGCGACATCTATTCTTAAAACACGTAGTTTAATGAAACGCTTGGACACAGCGAAAATGGCTGAACTTGCTGATCGTGCATTGAAAGAATGCGATACGATGGAAGAAGTCGTTGAACTTGTTCATGAATATGTAAAATAAACAACGTATCAAAAACTGGTGTAGCTTGTAAAAGAGCTACGCCAGCTTTTTTGTTTTCTGTTCTTTTTTAAGAAAACGTTTTTGTCAGCAAGATTAGACAAAAATAGGGCTTAAGTTTGAGTGACAGTTTGGAGGCTATGTTATACTATATAAATGAAGGGGGACGTAAGGTGAAGGTATTATTATATTTTGAAAGTGAAAAGATGCTTGCAAAATCTGGCATCGGGCGTGCGCTTGATCATCAAAAACGTGCTCTGACGGAAGTCGGTATCTCTTATACACTAGACGACAAAGATGATTATGACATCCTGCACATCAATACATACGGAATCAATAGTCATAATATGGTCAATAAAGCCAGAAGAGAAGGTAAAAAAGTTGTCTATCATGCGCATTCAACAGAGGAAGACTTCCGAAATTCCTTTATCGGATCGAACCAGCTTTCTCCTATTGTAAAAAAATATTTGGTGGGATTGTACCAAAAAGCGGACTATTTGATCACGCCAACACCTTATTCAAAACAGTTGTTGGAAAGCTATGGTATCCGTGTACCGATTCAAGCTATTTCCAATGGGATCGACCTAGAGAAATATCGCCCTGATCCAATGAAAGAACAAAAGTTCAGAGAGTATTTCAAACTATCTCCGGATCAAAAAGTAATCATTTGTGTCGGTTTGTTTTTCGAACGTAAAGGAATCATTGATTTCGTAGAAATTGCTAAGAAGATGCCCGACTATACATTCATTTGGTTTGGTCATGTTCCGATGTACTCGATTCCTCGAAACATCCGGAAAATTGTAAAAGAAGACCATCCTGAGAATGTTCTGTTTCCTGGATATATACGAGGGGAAATCATCGAAGGAGCATATTCAGGTGCAGATCTATTCTTTTTTCCTTCTTATGAAGAGACGGAAGGAATCGTTGTTTTAGAAGCTTTAGCAAGCAAGCAAAATGTACTTGTTCGAGATATTCCAGTGTATAATGGCTGGTTAGAAGATAGCAAGAACTGCTATATGGGGAAGACAAACGAAGCGTTTATCCAACTGATTCAACAGATTACCAATGAAGAGCTACCGAGTTTGACACAAGCCGGTTATCAAACAGCAAAAGAACGAAGTATCAATAAAATCGGTGAAGAACTAAAAAACGTATATGAAAGTGTGCTGAATGAAAAAGTCTCTAGCAAATTAAAAAAAGTACATCAGACAAAGGACTAGTTTGGAGGCGAAAAACATGAAAATCGGCTTTTTTACCGATACCTACTTTCCGCAAGTCAGCGGAGTGGCTACATCGATCAAAACATTAAAACAAGAATTAGAAAAACATGGGCATGAAGTCTATATCTTTACGACAACCGATCCTAATGCGGACAAGTTGGAAAAAGATGTGATTCGAATGCCAAGTGTACCGTTTATTTCTTTCAAGGATCGAAGAGTTGTTGTTAGAGGCATGTGGTATGCTTATTTGGTTGCCAAAGAACTAGAATTAGATCTGATCCATACCCATACAGAATTCGGAGCAGGAATACTCGGGAAGATGGTAGCTAAGAAGTTGAAAATACCCCTGATCCATACTTACCATACGATGTATGAAGATTACCTTCATTATATCGGTAAAGGAAAAGTGATCAGGCAATCCCATGTAAAATACTTATCCAGATTATTTGCCAATCATACGACAGGTGTAGTCTGTCCAAGTGAACGTGTTATTGATACATTACGTAGCTATGGTGTAGTAGCACCGCTTCGTGTGATTCCTACTGGTATCGACATTGAGAAGTTCAAACGTTCTGATATCACTCAGGAGGACATCAACAAGTTAAGGGAGTCGTTAGGACTTCAGGAAAATCATCTGATGATTCTTTCTTTAAGCAGGATTTCTTATGAGAAAAATATCCAAGCATTGGTTAACGGATTTCCTCAGGTTATCTCGGCTTACCCTAATGCCAGATTAGTTATTGTAGGAAAAGGTCCTTATGTAGAAGAGTTAGAGGAATTAATTTCCGAACTGCAGTTAGAAGAATTTGTGCAGTTCACAGGAGAAGTGGACAATAATGATGTAGCCCTTTATTATAAAGCGGCAGATTATTTTGTCAGTGCTTCTACTTCAGAGACACAAGGGCTTACTTATACCGAAGCGATGGCAGCCGGCACGCCTTGTGTCGTAGAAGGAAATGCTTATTTGAACCGATTGTTCGATCATCCTTCATTAGGGAAAACTTTTGAAACCGATGAAGACTTTGCACCCGCACTTATTGATTATATTTCCAGTGAAGTCCCTAGAGATTCGAAGGTTTTAGAAGCCAAACTTTATGACATTTCGTCTACTCATTTCGGCGAAGCCATGATCGAATTTTATCAAGATATGGTTGTTTACCATGAAGAAGAGATGCGAAGAAAAGAAGAAGAAGATTCGATTGAACGAATCAAAATCAAATTAAATTCATTTAAAAGATAAAATTCAAACATTTTTTATAAAAAAATCCTTGTTTCTAGCGTATACTAGCATAGAAGCAAGGATTTTTGATTTTTAGGAGGTCGAAAGAATGAAACTAGGTTTTATCGGAACAGGCGTTATGGGAAGTGCTGTTGTACGCCATCTACTAGAAGCAGGTCACGAAGTCGCTGTTTATAATCGGACAAAAGCAAAAGCTGATCCTTTAGTAACAGAAGGAGCTGTCTGGGCGGATACACCAAAGGCTGTAGCAGAACAAAGCAATATTCTGTTCACAATGGTAGGTTATCCTAAAGATGTAGAAGAAATCTACTATGGAGAATCGGGGATTTTTTCTGCAGATGTCTCAGGACGTATTTTAGTTGATTTGACTACAAGTACACCAACTCTGGCAGAAAAAATTGCAAAAACAGCAAAAGAAAAAGGTGCAGATGCGTTAGATGCACCGGTGTCAGGCGGTGACTTAGGAGCAAAGAATGGCACACTGACAATCATGGTAGGTGGAGAAGAATCGGTCTATGATCAAGTACTTCCTTTATTCAAGGAATTTGGTACGACATTTACATTGCATGGCTCTGCTGGGAAAGGTCAGCATACGAAAATGGCCAATCAAATCATGATCGCAGGCACGATGACAGGAATGACGGAAATGCTTGTCTATGCACAAAAAAACGGTCTCGATTTAGAAAAAGTGATTGAGACACTTTCGGGAGGAAGTGCAGCTAACTGGTCTTTAAGTAATTATTCCCCACGTATCTTGAAAGAAGACTACACGCCTGGTTTTTTTGTCAAACATTTTATCAAAGATTTAAAGATTGCATTAGAAGAAGCAGAAAAAATGAACCTTGTATTGCCAGCAACCATCCAAGCATTGAAACTATATGAAGAGTTGGCAGATAAAGGTTTTGAGAATGACGGAACACAAGCGTTGATCAAACTTTGGTGGCCTGAAGGGAAAATACCAGAAAAAAAATCATAAAAAACGAGTTTTTTTAGAGAAAATCAATGCAAGTAGGCTATGCTTTTGATACAATATAACAGAAATAAGAAAAGGAGGACCTCCGATGACACATTCACAATTAGTCGCAATCATAAAACGACTGGAGGCTATGGTCGAGTCAGCAGATAATGAACTGCAAGTTCGCCGTTTTGAAAAAGAAGGCGTAGAAAAGTGTACAGTAACTTATGATAAAGCGACCGATACGTTTGAATTAACTGAAACAGATACTCATCAGCAATACGAATTCGATAATATCGATATCGTAGCGATGGAAATCTATGACTTAATCCAATAAATTTTAGGATAATTGACATTTGAAGTTGAAGATGCCTAAAAGAAGCCGAGAAGCAGCTAATTTAGTTGCTTTTCAGCTTCTTTTTTGTTTAATTGTTCCATTTCGATCTGTTCCTTTTCTAATTTTTTGCGGTAACTAATCAAAATTTGTACAGGATCGATTTCTTCTTTTGATAATTGGCGTTTCAAAGATAAATGAGCTTCTTTTTTTTCATAATAAAAGTCAGGTGGATTGTCCCCAGAAGCAATCATTGTTTCTGCAAGCTGTCCGTAACAAATAAGGTAGTGCTTTTTCTGACTTTCATCCGCTGCCAGTGGCATGCTGAATGTGAGGGATGGTGTTCTTAAAAACTGCTTTTGTTCTTGGATCCGTCTGATGAAATAAGTAACTAATTCGATATCTTTTTGAAGCATGCCAGCTTTTTCGAAATTCAGCTGATAGATGAAATGTTGTTGTCTCTTTTTTAAGTAAGTCAGCAGTTTTTTATTGCGACCCTGAAACAGTCCTTGGATCTCCTTCTTTTTCTGTTCAAAAGTCATTTCCTGTAAGTCAGGAAGCTGGACTCGCAAAGCTAATAAGCTGATTTCAGACAACCAAGGCATTTGATACGTTTCTTCCATTATACGCAAAATAGACGGCATTTTTTTATAGAGACGAAAAGGCCCGTATGTTCGAGCCGTGGGAGTATCTGTTAATACAAATCCCTTATTGGAAATATGTACATAATTGTAGTTACTGAAATAATTCATTTGTCGGTTATAAAAAGGACGGTAATGTTGGATCAGTTGACACTCAAGCAACAAAGCATCTAATTCTGTATCTACTACGACGAAATCAAAATCTGTTATATGATGAATCATACGTAATACTTTTTTTGAATGCTGTTTATTCTGATGAAAATAGCTGCTTACTCTATTTTTGAGCCGTTTTGCTTTACCAACATAGATGACCATCCCTTCTTGGTTTTTCATAAGATAGACACCCGGCAGCATGGGGAGATTTTTTATTTTTTCTTTTAACATAGGGTCTCCTTTCACGCTTTGAATAAAAAGACTATAACAAATTTTGAAATAATGGACAAGTTTTAGGAAATTGGATCATTCTATCAACAAGAAATACTTTGATAATCAAAATATGTCAGTATAATAGTTTTTCTAATAAAGTAAATAAAAAATACTGATCTATCAGTTTTTTTAAATGAGTAAAATATTAAAATAAACTCATATAGCAAAAAAATGAACTTTTACGGTTGCATTTTGAAAAAAGTTAAGATATAGTTTGAACATCAAAAGATTTGATAATCAAACTAATTAGTGGACGGTGGAACATGGAACCAGATTTAAAAACAGTAAATGATTATCTTGTTAGTGTCTTCAATGATATTTTGACAATCGAAGAGTCTGAGTTGAAAAAATCTCAATTCAAAGATCTGTCAATCACAGAGATGCACACGATCGAGGCAATCGGGATGTACAAGAAAAAAACAACTTCAGAAGTAGCCAAAGAACTATCAATTACTGTTGGGACCTTGACCACTGCTATTAACAAGTTAGTAAAAAAAGGCTATGTCGAACGTATCCGCAGTGAAGATGACCGTCGTGTTGTAAAGTTGGGACTAACGAAAAAAGGAAAGTTACTGTTTCGGGTCCATCAGCATTTTCATCGTGAAATGGTCAAGAACATCTTAGAAGGAATGGCTACGGAAGAACAGCATGCCTTGCTGGATGCACTGAAAAACTTGCATGACTTCTTGCAAGACTATAAGTGAGGATATTTAATGGAACAATTTGGAATGATTACTGCAACAGCCAGCGTCCTTCCTGAAAAGATCATTACGAATAATGATCTTTCCAAGATGATGGATACCTCGGATGAATGGATTTCATCAAGGACGGGTATTCGTGAACGAAGATGTGTAACAAATCAGGAGACATCTGATTTATGCCTCTTAGTGGCGGAAAAATTGATGCAACAAAAAAAGCTGAACCCTAAAGATTTGGATTTTATCTTAGTAGCAACAATGTCGCCCGATTACACGACACCATCTGTAGCAGCACAAGTACAAGGAAAATTGGGAGCAGCTAATGCTATTGCTTTCGATATCAGCGCGGCATGCTCAGGATTTGTTTATGCGTTAAGCATGGCTGAAAAAATGATCCGCTGCGGCTCAACTAAAGGATTGGTAATTGGTGGTGAAACACTGTCTAAGCTAATCGATTGGTCTGATCGCACGACTGCTGTATTATTTGGTGATGGAGCAGGCGGGGTTCTCTTAGAAGCAAACCCACAAAAAAAATTGCTGAAAGAAAAATTAGCAACTGATGGTACCAGAAGTACCTCACTGACTGCTGGCTACCAGCAAAATAAAAACCCGTTCTATTCAGAAGATTCAGAAGGTTCGTATTATTTGCGAATGACCGGCAGAGATATTTTTGATTTCGCCGTTCGAGATGTTGCAAACAATATCCAAGAAGTCATGAAAGACACGCCAGTTGATTATCTGCTTTTGCATCAGGCAAATCTCAGGATCATTGAGAAAATCGCCCGAAAAGTAAAGATGCCGCAAGAAAAATTCCTGACCAATATGGATAAGTACGGGAATACCTCTGCTGCAAGTATCCCTATTTTATTGGATGAAGCAGTTTCTAGCGGAAAGATCACCTTGGGAAAACAACAGAAAGTAATATTTACAGGCTATGGCGGAGGTTTAACGTGGGGAAGTATTCTCATGGAGCTGTAAACTGTTAAATTATAAAAATAAAAAAGCAAACAATATCGGAGGAATATATTATTATGGTATTCGAAAAAATTCAAGAAATCATTGCAGAAGAATTAGGAAAAGAAACTGAAGAAATCAAATTGACTACTGACATCCAAGAAGACTTAGAAGCTGACAGCTTGGATTTATTCCAAATCATCAATGAAATTGAAGATGAATTTGATGTAAAAATCGAAACAGAAGACGGAATCAAAACGGTTCAAGATTTAGTGACTTACGTAGAAAAACAAACTGCATAATCATTAAAATTAGGTTGGGGGCTGGGACATTTCCTGAAATAGGGATGTCTCGGCCTTTTTGAATAAGAAGAATCAAACATATATTCTGGATATATTGGAGAAAAACATGAAAACAGCATTCTTATTTAGTGGCCAAGGTGCACAATATCAAGGTATGGGAAAAGATTTATATGAAGAAGCCGTTGTAAAGCAGACATTTGATGAAGCAAGTGAGATTCTCGGCTACGATATGGCCGACCTCTGCTTTTCAGAAAATGAACGTTTGGATCAGACACAATATACACAGCCAGCTATTCTAACAGTCAGCATTGCGTATTATCGCTTATTGAAGGAGCATGGAATCGTCCCAGATGCAGCTTTAGGACTGAGTTTAGGAGAATATTCGGCATTAGTAGCCAGTGATGCGTTATCCTTTACTGAAGCCGTTGCACTAGTAGCGAAGAGAGGCGCTTATATGACGGAAGCTGCCCCAGCTGGAAGCGGAAAAATGGTCGCAGTAATGAATGCACCGATTGAGACGATTGAGGAAAGCTGTCATGAAGCAAGCAAGTACGGCATCGTGTCTCCTGCTAATTACAATACACCTCAGCAGATCGTGATCGGTGGCGAAGAAAAAGCCGTAGATGAAGCTGTTTTGCTCTTAAAAGAAAAAGGAATCAAAAGGATGATCCCACTAAATGTCAGTGGACCTTTCCATACAGCTATTTTAGCACCAGCATCAAAAAAACTGGCGAAGGATCTAAGTCATATTCAATTTTCTGACCCTTCTTTTCCAGTCATCAGCAACACAACAACGGAAATAATGAAGAAAGAGACGATAGCGGGACTACTTGAACAGCAAGTCATGCAACCTGTTCGTTTCTACGAGAGTATCCATAAATTAAAAACAATCGGTATCGAGCAAGTCATTGAAGTCGGTCCCGGAAAAGTATTAAGCGGATTTATGAAAAAAATTGATAAAACGATACCAGTTCTGCGTGTTGAGAATAAGCAGACATTTGATGAAACAATAGCAAAATTATAAGGAGGAAGGTTATGGATGTAAAAGGGAAAAATGTATTTATCACAGGTAGCACAAGAGGAATTGGCAAAGCGATGGCCTTAGCTTTTGCAAAAGCTGGAGCAAATATTATTTTGAATGGGCGCGGAGAGATTCCAAAAGAAAAGATAGAAGAAATTGAAGCATTCGGTGTAAAATGCGTAGGAGTTTCCGGCGATATCTCTGATTATGAGAAAGCAGGACAAATGATCAAAGAAACAGAAGAAAAGCTTGGATCGATCCATATCTTAGTAAACAATGCCGGAATCACAAATGACAAACTTGTGATGCGGATGGATGCAGAAGATTTCAAAAAATGTCTGGATATCAATTTGATCGGTACCTTCAATATGACGCAGCACGTTTTGAAAAAAATGATGAAACAGCGAGAAGGGGCCATCATCAATCTCTCTAGTGTATCTGGATTGATTGGAAATATCGGACAAGCAAATTATGCAGCTAGCAAAGCTGGTGTCGTAGGATTGACAAAATCGGTTGCACGAGAAGCTGCGACTAGAGGTATCACATGCAACGCCATTGCACCAGGATTCATCACAACTGATATGACGGAAGTTTTAGCAGATAAAGTCAAGGAGCAAGCGGAAAAGCAAATTCCAATGCAACGTTTCGGACAAGTAGAAGATGTTGCACAAACAGCAGTTTTCTTAGCACAAAATCCATATATCACCGGCCAAGTCATCAATGTCGATGGCGGATTGGTCATGCACGGATAAGAAAAGGAGAGCAAATAAATGAATCGAGTGGTAATTACTGGCTATGGAGTCACTTCACCTATTGGAAATGACGCAGACAGCTTTTTGAATAGCTTAAAAGAGGGTACGAATGGCATCGCACCAATCACTAAATTTGATGCTTCAGAAACAGGGATTACCTTAGCGGGTGAAGTCAAAGATTTCCCTTACGATAAATATTTTATTAAAAAAGATAGCAAACGAATGGATATGTTTTCGATCTATGGGATCTACGCTGCTTTAGAAGCAATGGAGATAAGCGGTTTAGATAAAGAAAAAATGAATCAAGACCGGTTTGGTGTCATCATCGGATCAGGAATCGGTGGTCTTCCGACAATCGAAAATCAAGTTATCCGTCTGCATGAAAAAGGCGCAAAACGAGTTTCTCCAATGTTCGTGCCAATGGCGATTGCCAACATGGCAGCTGGAAATATTGCTTTGCGAGTAGGCGCAAAAGGTATCTGTACAGCTATCGTAACAGCTTGTGCTAGCGGAACGAATTCAATCGGTGAAGCATTCCGTAACATCAAACATGGTTATTCAGATGTCATTCTTGCTGGAGGAACAGAAGCAACGATTTGTGAGATGGGGATTGCTGGATTTGCAGCTTTAACTGCACTTTCGGAATCAACTGATCCTAATCGTGGTTCGATCCCGTTTGATGAAAATCGAAATGGTTTTGTGATGGGGGAAGGAGCAGGTGTTCTAGTTCTTGAATCTTTAGAGCATGCACAAGCTCGCGGTGCCAAAATCTATGGAGAAATCGTTGGATACGGTTCAAATTGTGATGCTTACCATATGACAGCCCCTACTCCAGATGGTTCTGGTGCGTCTAAAGCAATGAAGCTTGCGATGGAAGAAGCTGGTATACAGCCGGAGCAAGTTGGATATATCAATGCGCACGGAACGAGTACGCCAGCTAATGACCAGGCAGAAGCAAAAGCAATCCAACTCGCACTAGGTGAAAATTTCAGAGATACTTATGTCAGCAGTACGAAATCAATGACTGGACATTTATTGGGAGCAGCCGGCGGGATCGAAGCATTAGCCACTCTGATGGCATTGGAACATCAATTTATCCCACCTACGATCAATGTAGAAAAACAAGATCCTGAGATTGATTTGACAGTTGTCAAAAACGAAAGCAAACCTGCAAGCTTTACTTATGCAATGAGCAATTCATTAGGGTTTGGCGGACATAATGCGGTTCTTTGTATGAAACGCTGGGAGGAATAATTTTGGATATCAATGAAATTAGAGAATTAGTTAGTCAATTTGATCAATCTTCGCTAACGGAATTTGACTTGCGTGAAGGTCAATTTGAATTGTACATGAATAAAAATAAAACAAGTCGAGGCATGAATATGGTTCAAACAAACGAAACGTTGCCAGTTTCGGAGCCAGTTAACGCCATGCCTGAACAAGCAACAACTGTTCCAGAACCAACGAAGGAAAAAGAATCGGTAGTATTTGATGGAATCGAGGTTGTTTCGCCAATCGTGGGAATCGTTTATCTGCAACCGGCACCAGACAAACCAGCTTTCAAAAAAGAAGGTGATCAAGTTGCCAAAGGAGAAGTTATCTGCATTATTGAAGCGATGAAACTAATGAATGAGATAACTAGTGAGGCCGATGGAGTAATCACAGAAATCCTTGTAGAAAACGAGTCAGTTGTTGAATATGGGCAGCCACTCTTTAGGATCCAGCCAAAATAAGCAAAGCAGGAAAGAGGGAAATAAATGAACATACAAGAAATCAAAGAAATTATTCCGCATCGTTATCCAATGCTTTTGATTGATCGAGTGGAAGAGATGGTTGAAGGAGAACGGATCATTGCTAAGAAAAATGTAACGATCAACGAGCCCTTTTTTCAAGGACATTTTCCAGAAGAGCCTGTTATGCCAGGGGTACTGATTGTTGAAGCAATGGCGCAAGCAGGAGCAGTCGCATTACTTTATCTTGAACAGTTCAAGGGTAAAACGGCTTACTTCGGCGGATTAGACAAAGCAAAATTCCGTAAGAAAGTTACACCGGGCGATACCTTATATCTTGAAGTTGAGATATTGAAAGTGAAAGCCTCAGCCGGAATAGGCAAAGGAATCGCTAAGGTTGACGGTAAAAAAGTAGCCGAAGCGGAATTAACCTTTATGATTGGATAGGTGAAATATGTTTTCTAAAGTCTTGATAGCTAACCGTGGCGAAATCGCTGTGCGTATCATTCGTGCATGCCGCGAATTAGGGATCCAAACCGTAGCGATATATTCAGAGGCAGATGCCGAAGCACTTCATACACAGCTAGCAGATGAAGCAATCTGTATTGGTCCGGCAAAAGCGGTTGATTCATATCTGAATGTTCAAGAAGTACTGAGCGCTGCAATCGTAACAAAAGCTGAAGCAATTCATCCAGGTTTTGGATTTTTATCTGAAAATAGCCGGTTTGCCTCCATGTGTGAAGAGTGCAATATCACATTTATTGGTCCTAAAAGCGCAACAATTGATGCAATGGGGAATAAAATCAATGCGCGTCAATTGATGCAAGAAGCAAATGTCCCGGTCATCCCAGGAAGTACTGGTGTATTATCTACTGTAGAAGAAGCATTGGAAATAGCAGACAGGATCGGTTATCCAGTGATGCTGAAAGCAGCTGCAGGCGGTGGCGGGAAAGGCATTCGAAAAGTTCAATCAAAAGAAGAACTTCCACAGCATTTTTCTTCAGCTCAGCAAGAAGCAGCAGCGGCATTTGGAAATGATGATATGTATTTGGAAAAAATCATTTATCCTGCTCGCCATATAGAAGTTCAGATTTTAGGTGATCATTTTGGCAATGTCATTCATTTAGGTGAACGAGATTGTTCTTTGCAACGTAACAATCAAAAAGTACTGGAAGAATCTCCTTCTGTAGTGATCTCACAATCAAAAAGAGAAGCACTAGGAGACGCTGCTGTTCGAGCAGCTAAAGCAGTCAATTATGAAAATGCCGGAACGATCGAGTTTCTGATGGATGAAGCAGGCGATTTTTATTTCATGGAGATGAATACTCGAATCCAAGTGGAACATCCCATAACAGAAATGGTCACAGGGATCGATTTAGTAAAAAAACAGGTAGAGATAGCAGCCGGTGAGCCTTTGAATGTGCGTCAAGAAGAAGTAGTATTCCAAGGACACGCCATCGAGTGCCGAATCAATGCAGAAAATCCCGCTTTTCATTTTGCTCCTTCACCAGGGAAAATCCAAAACTTGCTACTTCCAGCAGGTGGGATGGGGTTGCGGGTAGACAGTGCGGTTTATCCAGGCTATACGATTCCGCCATATTATGATTCAATGATTGCGAAAATTATTGTCCATGGAAATACACGTTTTGAAGCATTGATGAAGATGCAGCGAGCCTTAAGTGAATTTATCACAGAAGGGATCATTACGAACGCAGAATTTCAGATGGATTTGATTAGTCATCCAGCAGTAATAGCAGGTGATTACAGCACAGCATTTTTACAAGAAGAATTTTTACCGAATTGGACACCAGAAACGGAGATAGGAGGCGCATAGATGGCTCTGTTTAAGAAAAAGAAATATATTCGGATCAATCCTAATAGAGAGAGCAAACCTGCTAACTCGCCATCTGTTCCCGATAACATGTGGGCGAAGTGTCCAAATTGCAAACATATTCTTTATACGAAAGACATCGGTGAAGAAAAAGTATGCCCCCATTGCGGATACGCTTTTCGAATCGGTGCATGGCAGCGTCTAGCTTTGATCATTGATGAAAAAAGTTTTGAAGAATGGGATACGGATCTTGTAACCGAAGATCCGCTAGCATTTCCTGAATATACGGAAAAAATAAAAAAAATGCAAGATAAAACGGGGCTTCATGAAGCAGTCCTCACTGGTAAAGCAACCATTCAGGGAATTCCCTTCATTATTGGAGTGATGGACCCCAATTTTATCATGGGAAGTATGGGCACGATTGTTGGAGAAAAAATCACTAGGTTATTCGAACGAGCAACAAAGGAAAAACTTCCAGTCGTTTTGTTCACGGCTTCAGGAGGCGCTCGGATGCAAGAAGGCATCTTTTCTCTGATGCAGATGGCGAAAATCTCTGCTGCTGTCAAACGGCACAGTAATGAAGGCCTTTTTTATCTAACTGTTTTGACAGACCCGACGACCGGAGGAGTAACTGCCAGTTTTGCAATGGAAGGTGATATCATTTTAGCAGAACCCCAAAGCTTGATTGGTTTTGCTGGAAGACGTGTCATCGAACAGACGATCAAGCAGGAACTTCCAGAAGATTTCCAAAAGGCCGAATTCTTATTGTCTCATGGTTTCGTCGATCAGATTGTTCCCCGCATGGAATTGAAGCAGAAAATCCATACGCTTCTTGAATTGCATACACAGAAAGGATGGATAGATCGTGGATAAAACAGCACATGATGTCGTTCAGTTAGCAAGAGCTAAAGAACGATGGACTAGCTTGGACTTTTTTGAAGAGATCTTCGATTCTTTCGAGGAATGCCATGGTGACCGTTTATTTGCAGATGACGAAGCGATTGTTGGTGGCATCGCTCGATTAGATGGCAAACCAGTAACAGTGATAGGTATTCAAAAAGGAAGGGATCTTCAGGAAAATATCCGCAGAAATTTTGGTTCTCCTCATCCTGAAGGCTATCGCAAAGCTTTACGACTGATGAAGCAAGCGGAAAAGTTCAATAGACCGGTGATTACATTGATCAATACAGCAGGTGCCTATTGCGGTATAGGAGCAGAAGAGCGTGGCGAGGGAGAAGCAATTGCCAAAAATCTGCTCGAAATGTCTGATTTAAAAGTACCAATCATCGCCGTCATCATTGGTGAAGGTGGAAGTGGCGGTGCCCTTGCTCTAGGTTTAGCGGATGAAGTCTGGATGTTAGAAGAAACGATCTATGCTGTGCTTTCCCCAGAAGGGTTTGCTTCGATTTTATGGAAAGACGGCAATCGCGCTGCAGAAGCAGCCGAGTTGATGAAAATTACTGCACCAGAACTACGTGAGCTAGGGATCGTGGATCGAGTGATTCCTGAAACGTTCAACGGCGAGCAGTTGCCACGGCAAAAAGTCGCTCACATCATGAAAAAAGCGTTGATTGAAAAATTAACGGAACTTGTTCGATTCGACCAGCATGAACTATTGGAAAAACGATACAAGAGGTTCCGACAATATTAGGTGTTTAACAACTAAGCAAAGAGTAAAGAATGATTCTTGCTCGCTTAGTTGTTTTTTGTTTCTAAATTTTTATGTGATCAATCTTTATTTTTGGTCATTTTGTAAAGAAATGCTTTTTCTGAAAGAGGAACGAGTATAGAGGTAGTTTTTTTTGCTGATATGCAGTATAATACGGGGTTGAGGAGTACTTTATGTGCTCCTTCATTTTTTGCAGATGAGGAGACAACATGTTTTCAAATTACAAACCAACATGGATGGTAGAAGCCATCTATCAGATTACACCTGCCCAATTAAAGAATCTAGGCATTAAAGCAGTATTGACAGATTTAGACAATACGTTGATTGCATGGAATAATCCAGATGGAACAGAAGAGTTGCTTACTTGGATTTTAGAAATGAAAAATGCAGGAATCCCTGTTGTTGTTGTTTCAAACAATAATTCAAAACGTGTCGCGCGAGCGATTGAAAAATTTGATCTTTTGTATGTTGCACGAGCAATGAAACCTTTAGCAAGAGGGATCAACATAGCAAAGAAACAATTGGATTTAGCAGATGATGAGATAGTAATGGTAGGCGATCAGATCATGACTGATATACGTGGAGCCAACCGTGCAGGGATACGTAGCATCCTTGTAAAACCCATCATCGCAACAGATAGTTGGAAGACACAATTTAATCGTTTTTGGGAAAAAAGAATTATGGCCTATCTATTAGCAAAATACCCTGATATGGGCTGGCGAGGTGGAATCGAATGACAGAAGAATTACAATGTATCGGCTGCGGTGCCGTTATACAAACAAGCAAACCCGGTGAATTAGGATACACGCCGCAAACGGCTTTGGAAAAAGGGTTAGCTTCCGGGGAAGTCTATTGTCAGCGTTGTTTCAGATTACGCCATTATAATGAGATCCAAGATGTCTCATTGACGGATGACGACTTTTTACGCTTACTGAATGAATTAGGGCAAAAAGATGCATTGATTGTCAATGTGGTGGATATTTTTGACTTCAATGGTTCACTGATTCCAGGACTACACCGTTTTGTCGGTGATAATCCAGTACTTTTAGTGGGAAACAAAGTGGATATATTACCGAAATCATTGAAAAAACCTAAATTAACACAATGGATGAAGGAACGTGCTCACGAAGCAGGGATTCGTCCAGTAGATGTATTACTAACTAGTGCTAAGAAATCTCATGAGATGACGGAACTATTAGAAAAAATTGAAGAATACCGCGATGGACGGGATGTCTATATCGTCGGAGTAACAAACGTAGGGAAATCAACGCTTATCAATCAAATCATCAAAAATACAGCGGGAGTACAAGATGTGATCACAACCTCACAGTTTCCCGGAACGACCTTGGATAAAATCGAGATTCCTTTAGATGATGGACATTTTTTGATTGATACACCGGGGATCATCCATCGACATCAAATGGCGCACTACTTAGGTAAAAAAGATTTGCGGATCATTGCCCCGTTAAAAGAAATCAAACCTAAAGTTTATCAGCTGAATGAAGGGCAAACACTTTTCTTGGGTGGACTTGCAAGGTTTGATTTTATCAGTGGCAATCGTGCTTCATTTATTGCTTATGTGTCAAATGATGTAAATATTCATCGAACGAAACTGGAAAAAGCAGACGAATTTTATCAAAAACATGTAGGTGGATTATTACAGCCTCCTCGTCCTGATGAAGTCGAGGCATTTCCGGAGCTTGTTCGTTTTGAGTTTTCTGTGAAAGAAAAAACAGACATCGTTTTTGCCGGTCTAGGCTGGATCACTGTAACAGCGCCAGCAGTAATTGCGGGCTGGGCGCCAAAGGGTGTAGATGTATTGAAACGCAAAGCATTGATTTAAGGAAGAAGGAAAATTATGAGTTTAAGAGGAAAACAAAAGCGTTTTTTACGTAGCAAAGCGCATCATCTTCAGCCGATTTTTCAAATCGGTAAAGGTGGAATTAATTCAGCAATGATCGTCCAAATTGAAGAAGCTTTAGAAAAAAGAGAACTGATCAAAGTATCTCTACTTCAAAATACAGATGAGGTTGCAGAAGAAGCAGCTCAAGTATTAGAAAAAGAAATCGACTGTGAAATCGTCCAAATCATTGGACGAGTGATCGTATTATACAAACCTTCTACAAAAGAAAAGTATCAAAAGTTATCAAATGAAGTAAAAGCAATATAAGGAGTGACCATGATGAATACGCAAGCTAAGACATTTGTTCATTCACAACTATTTCCTAAAGAAATGCCTCAATTCTTAGAGAAGAAAAAGCAAGTAGGGATCCTAGGCGGAACGTTCAATCCCGTTCACCTTGCTCATTTAGTGATGGCTGAACAAGCTGGCCGGAATTTAGGTCTTGACCGCGTATTTTTAATGCCTTCTTATCAGCCGCCTCATGTTGATGAGAAAGAGACGATTGATGCAAAACACCGACTCAACATGTTGGAATTAGCGGTGGAAGACAACCCTTTTTTGCAGATTGAAACGATTGAATTAGCTCGTGGTGGGAAAAGCTACACCTATGATACGATGAAGGAATTGACACAAAACAATCCGGATACAGATTATTACTTTATTATCGGCGGGGATATGGTAGAATATTTGCCAAAATGGTATAAAATCGATGAGTTGACTTCGATGGTCAATTTTGTGGGCATACGTCGACCAGGTTACACAACAGATACGCCATATCCTGTGATTTGGGTAGATGTACCTGAAATCGACATCAGTTCCACAAAAATACGTCAAAAGATCAAAGAAGGCTGTTCTATCCGCTATCTTGTTCCAGATAAAGTAATTGATTATATCCAAAATGAAGGGTTGTATGAAGATGGACTATAGTAATGAATATACTGCTTATTCTAGAGAAAACCTGATGCAAAAAATACAGATGAGAATGAGCGAACAACGCTTCAAGCACGTGCTTGGAGTAGAAGAAACAGCTGTTGCTCTTGCCAAAAAATACGGTGCTTCTCCTGAAAAAGCTAGTATCGCTGCATTGACACACGATTATGCGAAAGAACGACCAGATGAGGAGTTCAAAATGGTGATCGTAAGAGACGGTTTTGATCCAGAATTATTGAATTATAATAATGCTATCTGGCATGGGCTTGTTGGTGCTTCATTTGTAGAACGGGAATTAGGAATCACTGATTCAGAGATTCTTCACGCGATACGAGTGCATACGACTGGCGCTGCTAAAATGAGTCTCCTGGACAAAATCATTTATGTAGCAGATTATATTGAACCAGGTCGGGATTTTCCTGGGGTGCAAGATGCACGGACAATTGCATGGGTTGATCTAGATGAAGCAGTAGCATTTGAAACAAAACATACGCTATCCCATCTACTTGCACAAGAACAACAGATTTATCCAAAAACAATCGAAACATATAATTACTGGGTAGCAAAAAAATAAGCCACTCAATATTAGGAGGAAATCATCATAGATAGTAAAGAACAATTAAAAATTGCGGTTAAAGCAGCAGATTCAAAACGGGCAGAAGACATTATCGCTTTAGACGTTCGAAATGTTTCCTTGTTAGCAGATTATTTCATGATCTGTTCAGCAAATAGTGAACGTCAAATCAACGCAATTACAGAAGAAATCATTGATAAAGAAGAAGAAAACAAATATGAAGTAAAACGTATTGAAGGAAAAGAAGGCGGAAAATGGGTATTGATCGACCTTGGAGATTTGATCGTACATGTTTTCCATGCGCCAGAACGAAGCTTCTATAATTTGGAAAAACTATGGTCAGATGCGCCGTTAGTCGATCTTAATGAATGGTTGGATTAACATGGCTTATGAAACATTTGCTTTCATTTACGATGAAGTGATGGACGAAATGCTTTACCAGCAGTGGTTAGCTTTTTCGAAACGTCATTTGCAAGAAGACACAAAAAATATTTTGGAACTGGCGTGCGGTACTGGAGCATTAGCGGTTGCCTTTGCAAAAGATGGATATGAAGTGACAGGGTTAGACCTTTCAGAAGAGATGTTGATGATCGCGAGCCAGCGAGCATATGAAGAAGACGCATCGATCCAATTTGTAGAAGGCAATATGCTCGATTTATCAGAAATCGGTCAATATCAAGCAATTACTTGTTTTTCTGATTCGTTGTGCTACATGAAAAATAGACAAGAGGTACAGCAAGTTTTTGATGAAGTCTATCAAGCGTTAGAAGAAAATGGCCGATTTTTATTTGACGTGCACTCCACCTATCAAGTAGACGAGGTTTTTCCAGAATATAGCTATCATTATCAAGGGGATAATTTTGCTTTTTTGTGGGATAGCTATCCAGGAAGTGAAAAACACAGCATCGAACATTTTCTGACTTTTTTCGTTGAGGAACCAGAAGGATCTGGGCGATTTGTCCGTGAAGATGAACTACATGAAGAGCGTACCTATCCATTGGAAAGCTATTTAAGAATGCTGGAAAACAGTGGGTTTTCGAAAGTCGAAGCATTTTCTGATTTTACAGACGAAGCAGCATCAGAGAAATCAAAGCGCTGGTTCTTCGTAGCATACAAAGACTAGCAATTTTGCCTGCTCGAGTTAACAAGAAAAAGAATAAATCTTCAACATAAATTATATATCCGAACGATATAGGCATTGCTCTTGCGGTGCAGCTTTTCTTCGCAGAAGTATTGTGTTTGCGAGAATAGTTTATATAGTTCGGGTATTTTTTCTGATTTTTGACTTTTCCTTACTTGTCTCTAGTGTTTTTTTATCGATAAACTATGAAGGAGGACGGACATGAAAAGCTGCGGGATTATCGTAGAGTACAATCCATTTCACAATGGACATCGCTATCATGCTGAAATGGCACGAAAAACAACAGGAGCAGAGGTCGTCATTGCTGTAATGAGCGGGAATTTTTTGCAACGAGGCGAACCAGCTATCATCGATAAATGGCATCGTGCGAATGAAGCTTTGCAAAATGGTGTGGATTTAGTAGTAGAGCTTCCTGTCGAATGGGCGGTTCAGTCAGCTGATTATTTTGCCAAAGGTGCAGTGAAAATCTTGCAAGCATTGGACTGTGACAGTTTGTGTTTTGGAACAGAAGAAGAGACTTCGTTTGACTATGGTAGTTTCGGCCGATTTGTTCAACAGAATCAAGATAAGATAGAAGAGTCTTTTCACGAACTGTCTGATCAAACGTATAGTTATCCGCAAAAAATGACTGCAGTTTTTCGCAGTCTGTATCCCGATATTGCGCTTGATTTTTCTTCACCCAATCATATTTTAGGATTAAGTTATGCAAAAGAAAATGCTAAGTATATCCACCCTATGGAGTTACATCCGATCCAGCGTAAAAGTGCAGGCTATCATGAAAAAACAATCACAGATCAAACAATAGCCAGTGCAACAGCCATTCGCCATGCGTTAGAAAAAGGAAAAAGGATCGCTGGACTTGTGCCATTTCAGACAGAAGAAGATCTTTCCACTTGTTCGTTACAGACTTGGGAATCCTATTGGCCGTATTTGCGTTATCGGTTGTTATCTTCTACTTTGATGGAATTGACAGATATCTATCAGATGACCGAAGGAATAGAAACTCGCATGAAGACAGCAGCTGCAACAGCTAACGGTTTTGCGGATTTTGTGTCAAAAGTAAAAACAAAGAGATATACATGGACGCGGATCCAAAGATTATCTTGTTATGTCTTGCTGAATATCAAAAAGCAAGAGATTCCTATCCAACAAAATAAAAACTATCTTCGACTACTTGGATTTACCGATGCTGGAAGAAGATTCTTAAAAGAAAAAAAAGAGATTTCTATTTATTCCCGAATCGGAAAAAAAGAGGCACAAGAAGCGGAACTGTTAGTTAGAAGTGATCAAATCTATCAATTGGGAGGCAATATTCCAGAACAGAATTTCGGACAAATCCCAATCCAAGTATAGACCTTTGACTGAAAATGAGAAGAATGAAGGAAGAAAGAAAAAAAGCTTCACAGAATCGTGATTCACAAGTATAATGGAACAGGACGTTTTTGCGTTATGAAACTATCAAATCAGAAAGCGAAGTGAAAATATGGGACGTAAATGGGCAAATATCGTAGCAAAGAAAACTGCTAAAGATGCTAATAATAGCCGGATTTATGCAAAATTTGGGATTGAAATCTACGCGGCAGCAAAATCAGGTGATCCTGATCCGCATGCAAACCAAAAACTACGTTTCGTCATTGATCGCGCTAAAACTTATAATGTACCAAAACATATTATTGACCGAGCAATCGAAAAAGCAAAAGGTGCAGGAGATGAAACATACTCTGAATTACGTTATGAAGGATTTGGACCAAGCGGCTCAATGGTGATCGTTGATACATTGACAAACAATGTGAATCGAACAGCAGCAGACGTACGAGCAGCATTTGGGAAAAATGGCGGGAACATGGGTGTTTCTGGAGCGGTTTCTTATATGTTTGACAATACAGCGATCTTTGCATTTGCAGGAGAAGACGCTGATGAGATCCTTGAATATCTAATGGAAAAAGACATCGACGTTCGTGATGTGATGGAAGAAGATGGACAAATCATCGTTTACGGTGAAGTAGCGGATTTCCATAGTATCCAAGAAGCATTAAAAGAAAAAGGAATCACTGATTTTTCAATTGCTGAGATCCAAATGATTCCTCAAACCGAAGTTACATTATCTTCAGAAGACCAAGAAACATTTGAAAAAATGATTGATGCGCTAGAAGATCTAGAAGATGTACAGCATGTGTTCCATAATGTGGCATTAGAAGACTAAGCAATCAGTTTTAACGAAAAGCATTCAGTCTTTTTCAAAAAGCAGGACAATCTCACTAACAGATTGTCTTGTTTTTTTGTGTGATTTATTTTCTATTCTAATTCAACCTGTGGTATGATGAGAGCATAAGTATCATATGAAATGATATGAAGTATGTGGAAGATGGACGGGGAAGAATATGGAAGCAAAAATCACTTTAGAACCTTTTGAACGTATCTTAAGCGGTTACCGCAAAGTAGAAGAGTTAGCAGTGAACGTAACTGATTGTTCAAAATTAGCGCAAAAATACGCAAGATTCGGCGTTGAAGGCTATCGATTAGGAAACTATGTCGGTACAGGGTATCTGAACCGTTATTTAGAGTGTATGGTGGACCGCGCACCAATGCTGATTTATAGACAAAAATATTTGATTCCGCTGCTTTTTCGTCGTTCTGATTCAGCCTTTCGGTTATTTGAAGAAGAGTATCGGATGGAGGCTTTCTTTCTACTATTGGAGTGGAGCTTAAAGCATCATCCTGAAAAAATTCTCATCGAAAGAAATGAGAAGATAGATACGAAAAAAAATAAAGTGGTCGATAGTGCATACCTAGCATTTCGTGTATCAGAAATTTTGGATTGTGGGGGGTATCCAATCAGCAATTTCCAATCAATCGATCAGTTCATTGAATGGAACCGAATTTACCGATTGATCGACAATGGCGGTATTGGACGTCATAGTAAGGTATTTGACCCAGAATATCCAGAAAACATGGAAGAACTGAAAATGATTATTTCGCTTGTCAAATTAAAATATCCTGAAACAGATTTGGATTTATATATAGAATAAATGATAGAATTACTTTTTCTGCAATTATTACTGTAACTAAAAAGACAACTGCTAACATTAACGATAGCAGTTGTCTTTTTAGTTACAATACTTTTTTCTCATAAGATGAAATATCCATATTGTTTAACAAAGGACTTTCATTATTGGATGTAAAAAGTGTCAATTCATGCATCGCGCGTGTACACATGGTGTAAAGGATCAATTTGTCTTGTTGAGAAGAAAAATGATCTGCATCTACATCCCACAAGAAAACTCGGTCAAACTCCAGACCTTTTGCTAAAAAGGCCGGAAGTAAAATAATGGAACGCTTCATAAAATCACTCTCATTTAAAATCAGCTGGACTTGTTGTTTCAACTCGTCTGGCAGTTGAGCATAAAGAGTCTCGCATTCTTCTTGGGTTTTAGCAATGATTGCTGTACGCCAATACCGGGCTTTTCCCTGAGTCGTTCGAATGGTATCTGCTAACCAATTCAGTTTGACATCATCAGTTGTTCCTTGGATGAGCAAAGGCAAATCGCCTTTTCTTGCTGTAGTCTCTACTCGATGTTCTTTTGCAATAAAGTGATTAGCAAAATCAGTGATTTCTTTTGTGGAACGATAGCTTGTCGTTAATTGGAAACGGGTGACTTCACGGTCCACGAAAAGTTCTTCCAATGATCCCACGATCGTTTCATTTCCAAAGACATTTTGATTTAGATCTCCACAGAAAGTCAAATTTGCTTTTGGGAACAAGGCTTGCAACAATGCGACTTGTGATGGTGCGAAATCCTGCATTTCATCAATAAAGATATAGCGAGCTTTGTGTGTGACCGTCACCGGATACGTTCGGCGCATCAGTAAAAAGAATAGGACAGCATCCTCTTGGGGCAACTCTCTTTGACGCAAATGTGTACGAATAGTTGCTAAATGTTCTTGCCATCTGGTCTCGCTGATTTTATGCCGTGTCAGAAGAGAAAGTGGCACAGTTTGTAAAAAGTGGAGATATTGTTTCGTTATATTGACAAATTGATAATTCATGATTCCTCGATGAATTCGACGGAATCGTTTACGTACGATTTGGTTAGCCAGTTTTTTACGTAAGGAACGCTCCTTTTGTTCTGTATATTCAAGATTAGGATCTGTTGCGTATAGTTCTTGGAGCTGCTCTTCCGCGAGATCTTTGACCCATTGTTGACGTGTTTCATCTTTTTGCAGACCGCCTAGTTTTTTCAGTAGTTTCGTTTGTAATAGAGAGAGTCTGTGGTGTAAGGGAAGTTGTTCATTTGTTTCTTTATACCATTGGCGAATCGATTCCTTTGATAGGATCGTACGGCCATTTATTTTCATATCACGGAACAAGGGACCGTAGCTTGTGATGCTTTGGATATAGCGATCAATCTGATCCACTAAGGTCAATCCGCTTTTCATCACTTGTATCGGATCTTTTTCGCCTAGCAAAAAACCACTTTCCTGTTGCTGTTCGTCTAATAAAGAAAACTCTGGCAACAGCTGTGAAATATAATTTTTGAATGTTTGTGTAGGCACACCGCTTTCACCTAATGAAGGCAATACAGTCGAGATATAATCAGAAAACAAATGGTTTGGTGAAAATAGAAGCACGTTTTCTGCCTCTAGCCATTTGCGATTATGATACAACAGAAAAGCAATACGTTGAAGCAGAGCAGACGTTTTTCCGCTTCCGGCGATTCCTTCAATCAGCATAACTTTACTTGTTGTGTCCCGAATGATTGCATTTTGTGCTTTTTGTATCGTAGAGACGATATTTTTCATATGGTTGCTTGATGCTTCGTCCAATATCTCTAGCAAAAAGTCATCGTTGATTACTTCCGACGTATCTACCATAGATAAAATACGTCCTTCTTGGATTTTAAATTGTCGTTTCAACTGCAGATCGACATCTATTCTATCTGTTTCAGTTTCATAAAATGCGGGACCAATCTCACCTTCATAATAAAGGTTGGCAATTGGTGCGCGCCAGTCAATAACAATTGTTTCTTCTGCTAGATCTCTTAAAGAAGCGATACCTAGATACAATGTTTCTGTTTCACGGTCTTCTTTAAAATCGATACGGGCAAAGTAAGGACTGTCTTTCATAACAGACAACGTTTGTAGGCGTTTTTGCTGCGCCTCAAGAGTATGATATTTTAAAAGCAATTCTTGCTCATGTTGACGATATTCAACAGCAGATTCATAAAAAGCTTCATTGGAACCAGCTCGAATCTTGTGATTAGCTGTGTCTTTTGTCGAATGATTCATTTCTTGAGTCAATTCTCGTTGTTTTGTATCCAGCATATTTTGTTCGATCTGGATTAGTTCGATCGTTTCATCCACGTGCGTTTGTTCTAGTTGTTTCTCATTCATCACATGTTTGCTCCTTCCGCCGTAAATAACGAATTAAAAGTATAGCACAGTTTTTCGAAAAAAGGTACTTTTTAACGGATGAATCGAAAAAAGTCCTCTTTGCTCGATAGATTCGTTTATCGGACTGGCGACTATTGGAAACGCTGATAGTGATAGTTGTTTTCAATTAAGGCCTATTGTTTTAAAAAGTGTTAAGCAAGGACTATGCTTAAGAGAAAGAGAGGCAATTGAAGATGGATGACTAACCTCTAAGTCACAAAAAAGAGGAGAAGAAACTATGACACATTTTAAAAAATTTTTACTTACTTTATTTATTGGCGGAGTAGCTTTGTTAAGTGAATTTGTTTTCCATCAGCCGGGACTTGCTTTTATGATTGTTGCATTTACTGGAGGGATTCTCGCCTTCTTGATGTTTTTGGAAATGATCAAAACATTGCGTTCAGGAAGATATGGTGTAGATATATTAGCGATTACCGCAATCCTTGCAACATTAGCCGTCAAAGAATATTGGGCTAGTTTGATGATATTGATCATGCTTACAGGTGGAGATAGTCTAGAAGAATACGCGAATAAACGAGCAGGTAAAGAATTGCAATCTTTATTAAACAACACCCCAAGAATCGCCCATCGATTCAAAGAAGGAAGATGGCAGGATATAGTAATTGATGAAATAAACGTGGATGATCAGCTGCTAGTCAAGTCTGGCGAGCTTGTACCAGTTGATGGTCGAGTGATCAAAGGAGAATCATCAGTCGATGAATCTTCTTTGACAGGAGAGTCTCGTCCAGAAACAAAGAAACCTGGAGATCAGATCATGTCTGGGTCTTTAAATGGAGACGGATCAATCCAAATGATTGCTGAAAAACGCGCTGCAGATAGCCAATATCAAATGATCATTAAATTAGTCGAAGAATCAAAAGAAAAACCTGCCCGATTCGTCCGTTTAGCTGATCGTTATGCGGTTCCCTTTACATTGATCGCATATTTGATTGGCGGTATTTCTTGGTGGTTCTCAAAAGATCCTTTGCGTTTTGCAGAAGTATTGGTCGTAGCATCGCCTTGTCCATTGATTTTAGCTGCGCCGATCGCTTTAGTTGCTGGGATGAGCCGTTCAAGTAAAAACGGGATTGTTGTTAAAACTGGAACAACGATTGAAAAGCTCGCACGTACAAAAACGATTGCTTTTGATAAAACAGGAACGCTTACCAAAGGAATATTAGAAGTAGAGGCGATTCAACCAGTCAATGGAATGAAAAAAGAAGAGCTACTTATGTATGCAGCAAGTGCAGAACAGGAATCTAGCCATATCTTAGCTCGTTCGTTAGTGAACAACGTGAAAAACAGCCAACTGTATCCTGTTAGTCAACTGAAAGAAGTGACAGGTCAAGGAATCCAAGCAGTAGTCAATAATCATGACGTAAAGATTGGACGCGCTTCTTTTGTTTCAGTGGAAGAAATCGAGACTTCTGAAACAGCAATCTATGTAGCCATTGATCAATCCTTTGCAGGAACCATCCTATTTTCGGATCAGATTCGCTCAGAAGCAGCAAGGACAATCAAAGAGCTAAGAAATCTTGGTGTGAAAAATTTGATGATGATTACCGGAGATGGATCAGCCATTGCTCAAGCGATTGCAGAGGAAGTCAAATTAGATTCTGTACATGCTCATTGCTTGCCTCAAGACAAATTGACTATTTTAGAACGTATCCCTAAAGATCAACGACCTGTGGCGATGATAGGAGACGGTGTGAATGACGCACCAGCACTTGCTGCTGCAGATATCGGCATTGCAATGGGCGCTCATGGTTCTACAGCTGCTAGTGAAAGTGCAGATGCGGTCATCTTGAAAGATGATCTTTTGCGTGTAGCAAAAGCAGTAGTGATCTCAAAAGATACGATGAGAATAGCGAAACAATCTGTACTGATTGGCATCTTTATTTGTATTTTTTTGATGTTAATAGCAAGTACGGGTCTGGTTCCTGCGTTATTCGGGGCTGTTTTGCAAGAAGTCGTGGATACGGTCTCTATCCTGAGTGCGCTGAGAGCAAAAAAAGACCCAGCCATTTTTCCGGATTCAGTACCCAAGACAAACATAGTATGATAGAATCGAGATGAAAAAAGAACAATCAGAAAGAGGAGAGAACATTATGCCATTCGTACATGTCGAATTAGTAGAAGGTCGCAGTCCGGAACAATTAGAAAATATGATGAAAGATATCACGGAAGCTGTTCATAAAAACACGCAAGCACCAAAAGAACACATCCATGTTATCATCAACGAGATGAAAAAAGGAACATACGGTGTAAATGGGGAATGGAAAAAATAAGTTTGGTTTCACACTTGATTTTTCTATTTATTAGTGGTTAAATAAACACATAATTGATTGATGAGAAAGCCAACTGAATTTGAGAGTCTTCGATAAGAGAGGAAAAGCTAGGCTGAAACTTTTCCAGGAGAAAACCAAAGGATGACCACTTTCGAAACCCTTGTTGAAGCAAGGGCGGTCGGACCGTTACAACGTTTAAGGAACGCATGTGCGTTTGAACATTAGGTGGAACCACGAACTTTTCGTCCTAGTATCTCTTTTCAAGAGATGCTAGGATTTTTTGTTTTTCAGCTTGATGATCTGATCAATCAAAACATTTCAAGGAGGAAACTATTATGATAAAAATTACTTTTCCAGATGGTGCAGTCAAAGAATTTGAGGCTGGTACAACAACATTGGCAATCGCTGAAAGTATTTCAAAAAGCTTAGCAAAAAAAGCTTTAGCTGGTAAAGTGAACGGCAAACTTATTGATTTGACTCGTCCAATCGAGGAAGATGCAAGTATTGAGATCGTCACACCAGACCATGAAGATGCACTTGGATTAGTCCGACATTCAGCAGCTCATTTGATGGCTCAAGCAATGCGCCGCCTCTATCCAAATATCCACTTTGGTGTTGGGCCAGCTATTGATTCAGGGTTTTACTATGATACAGACAATGGACAAAATCAAGTAACTGCAGAAGATCTTCCCGCAATCGAAGCAGAGATGATGAAAATCGTCAAAGAAAATCTGCCAATCGAACGCCGTGTTCTTTCGAAACAAGAAGCATTAGAAATTTTTGCAAGTGACCCGTACAAAGTAGAACTGATTAGTGAATTGCCAGAAGAAGAAGTGATTACTGCCTATCAACAAGGTGAATTCATCGATTTGTGCCGTGGACCACATGTTCCGTCTACTGGTCGTATACAAGTATTCAAATTATTATCAGTGGCAGGTGCTTACTGGCGTGGAAACTCAAACAATCAAATGATGCAACGAGTTTACGGAACAGCCTTTTTTGATAAAAAAGCTTTGAAAGAATATATCCGTCTGCGTGAAGAAGCAAAAGAAAGAGATCATCGTAAACTAGGGAAAGAACTTGACTTGTTTATGGTTTCTCCAGAAGTTGGTTCTGGTTTGCCATTCTGGCTTCCAAAAGGGGCAACAATCCGACGTACGATCGAACGTTATATCGTAGACAAAGAAGTTAGTCTAGGTTACCAACATGTGTATACACCGATCATGGGAGATGTTGAGTTGTACAAAACATCTGGACACTGGGATCATTATCAAGAAGACATGTTCCCGCCAATGGATATGGGAGATGGCGAAATGCTTGTTCTTCGTCCAATGAACTGCCCTCATCACATGATGGTCTACAAAAACGCCATCCATTCTTACCGTGAATTACCAATTCGTATCGCTGAATTAGGAATGATGCACCGCTATGAAAAATCAGGTGCTTTGTCAGGTTTACAACGTGTACGAGAAATGACGTTGAACGATGGTCATACATTTGTTCGTCCTGACCAAATCAAAGATGAATTTAAGCGTACGCTTGAATTGATGGTCGCAGTATATGCTGACTTCAATATTACAGATTATCGTTTCCGCTTAAGCTACCGCGATCCAAACAATACAGATAAATATTTTGATGATGATGCAATGTGGGAAAAAGCCCAAGCAATGCTGAAAGCTGCTATGGATGAATTAGAGCTAGATTACTTTGAAGCAGAAGGTGAAGCAGCCTTTTACGGACCAAAATTAGATGTCCAAGTCAAAACAGCTCTTGGGACAGAAGAAACATTGTCAACTATACAATTAGACTTCTTATTGCCGGAACGTTTTGATTTGACATATGTTGGAGAAGATGGGGAAAATACGCATCGTCCAGTGGTTATCCACCGCGGAATCGTTTCTACGATGGAACGTTTTGTCGCCTATTTGACAGAAGTATACAAAGGCGCTTTTCCAACATGGCTAGCACCAATACAAGCGACAATCATCCCTGTTTCTGTTGATGCACATGGCGATTATGCTTATGAAATCAAAGAACGCTTGCAAATGAAAGGTTTACGTGTAGAAGTCGATGACCGCAATGAAAAAATGGGCTATAAGATTCGTGCCTCTCAAACACAAAAAATTCCTTACCAATTAGTTGTCGGTGATAAAGAATTGGAAGATGCAACAGTGAATGTACGTCGTTACGGAAGCAAAGAAACAGCTGTAGAAGATTTGAATATCTTTATTGATGCTATGGAAGCAGAAGTCAAAAATTACAGCAGAGAAAACAAATAGATAAATCATCTATAAAAAAGCACTAAATAAAAAACAATCCAAACAATAGAGAACAGATATTCTACAATCCCACAGATGGTCAATAGAATTTGTGGGATTGATGGAATGAGCTATCCTATTGTGCGGATTGTTTTTTTGTTTTTTTATCCAGTACACGACCGTTAACAAGGAACTGATATGGTATACTTACATAGACGATTATTAAAAGGATGGAGGAACTTATGAGCGTAATTAGTCGTATTGAAAGTATGATGGAAGATTATTCTTCAGCAGAAAAAAAGTTGGCCAACTACATTATTGGAAATATTGAGAAGGTCCCCACAATGACAGCTAATGAATTAGCGGAGGCTTCAGGTTTGAGTGCGCCGACAGTTGTACGTTTTTCAAAAAAAATCGGGTTTCAAAGTTTGACAGACTTCAAAATCACGATTTCAACAGAATTACAGACTGGAATCGATGAAGGATTTAGCGATATCGAAGCAAATGAGTCCTTTTACTCTATCAAAAACAAACTTGGGAACAATGCGCAAGTAGCGATAAAAGAAACAGTAGATATTCTGGAAGAAGAAACGATCCAAAAAGTCGTAGAATGTTTGGAATCGGCTGAGTCTGTTTTTTTATATGGTGTTGGTGCCTCTTCTTTAGTGGTAGAAGACATTCTGCAAAAATGGTCTCGTGTCGGTAAGCCAATCATTTTTGAAAAAGATATCCATGTCTTGCTCCCACAACTTGTCAGCAATGAGAAGAAGAAAGTACTTTGGCTTGTTTCGAACTCAGGGAGAAGCGCAGATGTAGTTGCATTAGCTGAGCTAGCAAAAAATATGAATATCGAGATCATTGCGTTGACGCAATTTGGAAATAACCCACTTAGCAAGATAGCCGATGTACTCGTACAAACATCAAGACCAAAAGAAATCACCAATCGAAGTGCGGCAACCAATTCACTTTTGGCCCAATTCGCTACGATTGATATCATTTTTTATTTTTATATGGCTAAAAACGAATCACTTAGTGAAAAAGTGAAAAAAACAAGAGAAGCAATCCAAGACTATTTTATGGATTCAAAATAAAAAAACTAAATTTACCTTACTATTTTTGATATAAGTTTTTTTAGAATAACAACTTATAGTTTTCCACAAAGAAATGTTCTATTAAAGTGTTTCACGACTTTAGAAAGCATAATTTTCAAAAATAAGTTTAGTTTTTAATGAAAAAAATAGTTGGATATGCAACTTCAGAGGTTTGCTGTGAAACAAAAAGTTGATTTTATCTTGAAATTAGGTAAAGAATTTCTTGCTCCGCTCATTTTTTCTTTTTTATTAAGAAGTTTTTGGGTACAATGAAGCATGAATGTAAATAGGCGGAAGGATAGGAAA